>JABDCF010000075.1 GCA_013288235.1 Bacteroidota bacterium
TTTGGCGCATAGTTAAATACGGTATTTATGCCGCAGAATTGCTGAAACATTGCAAGGCCGATCCCTGTTAAAAGGGCTGGCAATACCGCACGCTTAAATGCTGCAGCATAATTTATCCTGGCTGTGCCGATAACGGATTTTTTGATCACCGACAAGGATTCGCGTACGTATAGGTCATCTCCCATTTTACCCAGAATAATTTCGGCGGCCTGCATTTTATTGTTACGGATGAGCCATCGCGGGCTTTCGGGTAAAAAATATGCCCCTACCAGGAACAACCCGGATGGTACCACACCCAGGCCAAACATCAGGCGCCAGGCATCAACACCATTATTCCGCAATGTATAATTGACCAGGTTTGTGATGAGGATACCCAAAACAATGGTTAGTTGGTTCATCGCCACGAGGCGCCCCCTTATGGCTGCCGGAGCTATCTCAGAAATGTACATGGGCGATAGCATTGATGCCATACCAACACCTGCACCTGCCGCAAACCTTGCTACCAGGAAGAAATCGCGGTTTGGCGCAATTGCCATAGCAAGCGACGAAACGGCGAATAATGCTGCGGCAATCATGAGGCCCGGCCTCCGGCCATATTTATCAGCTACCTGCCCGGCAAATATGCACCCCACTATGGCCCCAATGGCCAATATGCCGGTGGCAAAACCTTCCCAATAGGAACTAAACGCAAATTGCTTTTGCAAAAATGGTAAAGCGCCTGATATTACTGCGAAATCAAATCCGAATAAATACCCTCCCAATGCCGAGATGAAAGAGATGCCTAATATGTACCGGTTCTTAAAATTTGATTGCTGCATTTTTAAGGTTTAAATCATTGTTAATTTCTATTCACAAACGGAGAACTCATAGATGGTTTCACTTATCATACGCTGACCTGGCTTCAAAATGGTGCCGGGGAAGCAGGGGTGGTTTGGAGAATCCGGAAAAGATTGCGTTTCCAGCGCTACAGCCCCATGTTTATTGTAAGCAACGCCCTGGGGGCCAATAATATCGCCCAGCCAATCATTGGCGGTGTACAGCTGCAATCCAGGCCTGTCTGAATATACTTTTAATACCCTTCCAGACATCGTATCTGAAAGAGTAGCCACCAATCTCACCCGGCCGGCTATGTAATCATTCAAAACAAAGTTATGGTTGTAACCGCCCGATGCCATTACACCTGCCATATTGGTTCCGATCTCCCTGGCACATAAAAAATCCATCGGGCTGCCTTCAACCGGCAAAATTCTGCCTGTGGGCAAATTATGCCCGTCATTTTCTGTATAGGCGCCTGCATTTATCTGCAATGAGTGCTTCAATATATCACAGGAGGTAAATCCACCCAGGTTGAAATAGGAGTGGTTGGAGAGATTTACGGGTGTACTTTTGTCGGTAACAGCATCATAAATAATTTTCAGCCTATTGTTCCGGCCCAAAATATATTTTACGGTTATCCATAAGTTTCCGGGGTACCCCTCGTCACCATCGGGACTAAAATATTCCATAATAACCCCTGCCTCCGTTTCTTCCTGGATAAAGGACCTGATCCTCCACACTTTTTTGTTGAACCCCTTAAAACCGCCATGCAAGTGGTTCACCCCGTCATTTTGCGAAAGTGAAAAAACATTCCCATCTAATTCAAATTTTGCACTTGCTATCCTGCCCGCATACCGCCCTAATATACAGCCAAAATAATGGGGGTTGTGCTGGTACCTGCTAATATTTTCATACCCTGCCACAATGTTATGGTGTTTGCCGTTACGGTCGCTTGTAAATATGGCGGTTATAGCGGCCCCCAGGTTCGACATCTCTACAACAGTATTATCATTACTGATCGTTATCAGATATAGAGGATCGCCGTCCAGGAAACCGCAATGGTCACTTGATACCGACAACTGCGCTTTGTTGCTATCTAACATGCGCCTTACTTATTTGGTGAAAAAAATCGGCCATTCGCAGGTGGACCGCAGCGCCCTGGTGGTTAATGTCAATATCTAAAACCTTTTCAAGTAATACCTTGCCCTGTTCAATTTCCCCGAGCCCCATTTTACCCAAACCGATGAGGTAGTTGCAAAAGATGTAATTCCTGCGGTTTATATCTATGTCAAACACCAGCATATCCGGCAGCGAAACCGCAAAATAATCTATCCTTATTTCATCGTTCATATGTTCGGTTCCGAAATCAATAAAACGCCGGAATATTTCTTCCGCCTTCTGCGGCTCGCCAAGTTTTTGCCATGCAAGGGCCTGGTACAATATCTTATCCGGCTGAGGGTCGTTATAATAGATGGCCTGTACCGGTACGCTGTTGCCGGCTGTCGCCGCAACAAACCTTGCATTGGCCAAATCATTTTCCTGCAATCCCTCATGGGCGCACCCAAGTAAATAGTTTATATCGTTTTCCGGCGTGCTGTATAATTTCCCTTCACCCAGGTTCTCGGGATACTTTTCAAGCTTACATAACAGTTCAACAGCTTTATGATAATCGCCATCCTGCAAAGCCCGTTTAGCCTGTTCGATATGGCAGAGTAAAAATTGCCCTATAACCTTACCTTCGCCGCCCTCCCATGGATGGAATTTGCGTGAGGCCAATAATTCCATCACTGTTTCGTATTCACTGATATTGTTGAGGATGGTAACCCGTTCAAGATAAAGGTCATCGCGCTGCATCACAAGATGCGGGTATTTATCAAGTAGTTGAAGCCGTTCCTTAAACGGTTTGCCGCTGATCTTATACAATTGGTCCAGCTCCATCAGCACGCGTGCATCAATGAGATCAAGCTTAAACGCTTGTTCCATTTCTGCAAGGGACCGTTCGCGTTCGTTTAGTTTATTGTAGTAAGCCAACGATAAATTGCGGTGAACCGTGGGAAAACCGGGATCCAGCTTCGCCGATGTTTCCCAGCAAATAATCGCCTCATTGTATTGGCGCTTATCATACCAAAGATTACCCAGGTAATAATATGCCCTGGCATCGGAAGGGTTGACGGTGACTGCATTTTGAAGGATGAGTACTTCCTCTATCTTGTTCGGAAAATAAATAGCCTCGTTGTTAGCGGCAGCTTGTCCGGCATGTAATTTTGCTTTTTCAAAATCGCCAAGTTTTGTTGCAAACCAACTCTTATAGTATAGCACGATTTGATTTTCCGCACGATAGCTTTGTTCATATCCCTCCAAAACCAACAATGCATCCCGTTGCAAACCGGCCTGCCCGTAACTTAATGACAACTCCAGGTAATTATTAGGCTCGCTACGCGTCAGGTTAGTGATATTCTTCAGTTTCGCAGCAGCATCTTGCTTTTCACTTGCAAGCAGGTATTCTTCAAACAAACAACCATAGTTGAACGGGTCTATCACTAACGACTCCATGATAAACGCCAATGCTTCACCAGGCCAGCCACTAAGGCGCAACAATGAAGCTTTAAGGTGCCTTGCAGGCGAGCTGTGATAATTGCGTACCAATGATTTTTCGACCAAAGCCAGTGCTTCTGTTGTTTTCCCTTGCGCGGTTGC
Source organism: Bacteroidota bacterium (assembly GCA_013288235.1). Taxonomy (GTDB): domain Bacteria; phylum Bacteroidota; class Bacteroidia; order Sphingobacteriales; family Sphingobacteriaceae; genus Mucilaginibacter. The sequence continues at coordinate 3,514 of JABDCF010000075.1, forward strand.
TATTCGCGCCAGCTCCAGGTAGGCACTATGCTGCATAGCATCGTTCCAGGCTGCCTTATAAAAAGCGTCAAAAGCCTCATCCGGCCTATTTTGCAATTTAAGGCTCAAGCCGAGATTGAAATAGGGTTCGCCATCATACGGGTTTGGATTCCTTTTGGTAATGGTTTTGATAGCAGTCCTGAAATATGGTTCGGCCTTTGCAAACTGGCCTCTTTTTAACAACAATAAACCGATGGCGTTATTGCAGCGGATATCGCCGGGGCTTCTCCGCAACGCTTCTTCATAATAATCCAGCGGATTATAAGTAGCATGCCTGTATTGCTCCAGGTGCAACCCGTTTAAAAACAGGTCCTCAATCTGTTCAATTTCCGCAGGTTGTTTTGCGGCTACTGCTGCCGAAGGGATTTCCTGGTCTGTATTTTTTTCGGGTTGATAGCTAACCAGTGTCAAACCTTTATTATCCGCAACCACTATTTGCAGCTCTGTTTCGTCAAGATCGGCCGGGATGCTAAAATTGGAATCAAATATCATATCCGGGGCTATGGTTGCCGTAAAGCTTTTTACTTCGTGCCCGTTACGCAACACCTTAATTACGGCATGCTCATATAAGGCGGTGGCATAAACCTTTACAAAATAATCGTTGCCTTGTTTTCCGGCGCTGATCATAGCCTCTTTAGTTGCGTTTTTTACCACGCCTATTTGTGCATAAGGCATAAAATACTGCTCAAAAGTTTTGCCTTCATTGGGCTGGATCCACGAGAAATCGGGTTGGTTATCGGTGAATACACCTGTCATCAGCTCAATGTATGGCCCATCCTCATCGGTGAGGTTGCGGTCCCAGGCAAAGCCGAAATCGCCATTACCCCAGGTCCATTGTTTTTTGCCGGGCGATACGTGGTGATCGGCTACGTGCAGCATACCTCCCTGCGTGTCATGCTCATAGCAACCCATAAAGTCGTATTTTGACTGTATTGCCATATACGATGTGGGCACAGGGATATTTTTATAGCGCGAAATATCGGTACCGGGAGCATAGTTTACTTTGTAATAAGTGCCTGTTGCTATCGGGAAATCGGAAACATCCCTCTTGCCATGATCAAAAACTGCGTAAACATCCGGTGGGAAAACGGATTGATAATAATCGTTGACCTTGACTGCCGGATTTGCCCACCACAAAAATGTTTGCGGGAATGGCGTAGGATTAAAAAGTTTGCCGCTTATTTCCAGGTAGGCTTTGCCGGGATATAGCGTAAAACCTGCCATACCTTTTGTGCGAAACATGATCTCCAGTTCGTTGACCCAAACAGTTTTACTGCCATCCGGATTTTCCTGTATTTTATAATCAACCGGCGAGAATGTGCTGGGGCGATGATGCTGCGGCCAGTTAAACTCAATACCCCCGGATATCCACGGGCCTGCAAGGCCAACCAGGGCGGGTTTTATCACCTGGTTATAATATACAAAATCGCGTTTTTTAACTTTATCGTAGGCCCTTTGCACCCTGCCGCCCAGTTCGGGCAATATCATTATTTGCAGGTATTCGTTTTCAATGAATACAGCTGTATATTCCTGGTCATGTTTTTCATCTTCTATCTTTTCAATTACGGGGTGGGGATAAACTACGCCGCTGCTGCCCTGATACACTCTTTTCTCGAGGAACATCGGGTTCTTTTCAGGTTCCCCGGTTCTGTAAGTAGGAATGCTGACTTGTTCAACCCAGGCTTTTACTTCCATATATTATACTAATTTATTATTTTTTATTGGTTAGATGGTACCAGCTTCACCATGATGGCATCAGCAGTTGGTATGCTAAAAGAAAACGAATCCTGGCCTTTTGCTATTTTACCTATCGGCTGGTCGGTCAGGAAATCTTTAATGATATACTCACCGCTCCCGAGTCCGAGGTCTGCGCGGCGCCAGGAACGGTCGAATTGTTTTTTTGTATCGAAATTGAATAACGAAAGCAATGTTTCAGCACCAGGCAGGTAAAATGCTATTTGCTGATCAAATGTCTCGCCATCGGCAAATATCAAAGGGGTAAATGCCTTCGGGTTACTAAAATAGGCACATAAATATTTGTTATCCAGGTATTTTTCGGCCCTTTCGTCAGCGAGTTTGTCGCGATAATCGGAGCCGTCGCCCAGTATACTGCCCATTGACATCATTGCAAACAACCGCGTCCTGATCTCATTTTCGGTCAGATCGTGGTTCTTTTCAAAGTTCTTCATAATGGCCACGTCCATGTTGGTGTATGGCCAAAGCGTACCCTGCACCCACCATAAATGCGAGCCGTTGGCTAATGACCCTTCCGTACTGCCATAATGCGGAAACCCCGGCTCATCATCGCGCAGGTGCGAATAAACATCGGTTGATACAAAACGGGTATGCGCATACTGGCTTGGGAACATGGGGGAAATGGCTTCCGTTATAAAAACGTCCTTTCCCATGATCGAGTCCGCCAGTGCCTTCAGCATTTTCATGCCGTAGTTATAAGCCTGCAGGCCGGTACGCACATTTGGATCATAGCGCCTTGTCGACTCCAATGCGCCCGCTGTCAAAAAATCTATCTTAATAAATTTGGCGCCGATTTCTTTCGCCTGCTTTAAATTGTAAATGACAAACTGACGAACGCCCGGATGAGTTGGGTCCAACGCAAGGCACCCCCAATCGCCATTTTTAAACCAGATAGGTTGATTTTTGTCATCACGAAGGACTACATCTGACAAATTATAATCCGTTCCTTCAAGCTTTGTATTTTCTGTATTATTTTTCCAAGCCCATTTGGCAAACGGAATAAAATAGAAACCCAGCTGCTGGTTCTTTTTTTCGATATACCTCCCAAAAGAAGCCAAAAGGCTTGTTGTGTAAATTGATTGATCATAAGAGTCGATACTAATGACCGGTTTTGAATATTTGTTAAAATTGGGGAGTGTCTGGATAAAATCGGCTATTTTAGTTACGTCCTTTGGCATCATTCTACCCTCATAACCTAATACGCCTTCAACGCCAAAGCTGTTCCAGTAAACCGGCGCATTGCCCTTCCAGCTAAGCTTGCCGTTAACAAGGGCATTGGCATTACCGTATTCAACAAAACCTTTACGTGTGTCCCCTCCGCATAAGTAAATGAAGGACGAATTAACAGATTTGCCTTTCATGGTCCCGTGGGGGGCATGGTCATGCGTACCATCGTTGCCGCCATAGTCCGGCGGGAGTGAAGGGTTATCCGCAGTAGCTGCGCCATCGTAAATTTTCAATGAGTCGATAACGCCCTTTTGTGCCGAGGCACGGTAAACGATACCCGTTTTCCAGAAATCATGGGAAATACTGCCCATTACCAAACCTGAGAAATCATCATTGTTATATGATGAAGCAAATTCAAAGCTGATACCCGTAAATGCCGGTTTTCCGGGTTCCCATTTACGCTCCAGTATATGCGACCAGTTATCATTATCAAACGGCACATCCAAAAAACGAGGTTCGGCGCCCGGTTGCAATAGTTGTGCTTTTTCCTGCGGAAGCACCGCAAGTGCGCAAATATCACTGGTTTCCAGTTCCATAGTTGTGCCATCACCTTTTACCGCAGTAACATTGGTAAGCAGGTACGGATGGTCCTGGTATACCAACACCTGCTGCGTGAGTGTGATACCTGCATCATTGCCGGAGTGCCGGATTATCACACGGATACCTTTACCGAGATCATTTTCAAATTCACCGGTAGCCGCCTGGTGTACCCTGCACGCCGAGGTGGAAATATAGCCGTCGGTTAACTCGTTTACATAAGCAATGGTGTTGTCCAGCACAACACCATTGCCAAAGCGATAGTTTAAACGCCCTGTTTTATAATTTACCGATACCGACGATCCGCCCGTACTGACTACAAGGCTATCATCATATTTTGTTACTTTTTGTGCCGAAACGGCTGCCGACAGCAGCAATAAGCATGGTACCAGGTATTTTATAACGGCGCGTTTTTGAAACTTCATCTATTATTTTATTTAACAATTAATATCCCGGGTTTTGCGCTTTTAAACCCAATGCCTGGTTGTTTTGCAGCTCGGTTAATGGGATCGGGTACAGCATATTTTTCGAAGATACATTCTGCTTCGGATGAGGATCGCTGCCGCCACCTCTCTCAACATAAGGATTGTCACGCTGCTGTACAAGAGATACAAGCAGACCGGTACGCTTAAGGTCGAACCAACGCCATCCTTCTGCTCCCAATTCCCGGCTGCGTTCGTCCATAATTTCACTGCGCAAGGTGGCCTGGTCGGTTATTGTAAAATCAAGACTGCCATTACCAAAAGCACGTTCACGTATTTTGTTAAGCGGCGCTAATGCATCTTGCATCTGGCCCAGCTCATTAAGTGTTTCCGCATACATCAAAAACACATCTGCCGAGCGCAGGTAGTACAGGTTCTTGCCTGAGTGGTATACATCAATATCGCTGGAAGAAATATCGTATTTTTTGACAGTAGGCTGTCCCGGATCCCACCACCAGGAGTCGCTGGAACCAGAGTTGGGGTCATAACGATAGCCATTGATGGATGCGTTGTAACGGGCATCATATTGATATTCCCACGAATAAGGCCTGGCAAAAACTGAATCTGCATAAAATGAAGTAGTGCACACTACGGTACCGCCGTAGCCTGGGGTATGGGTATTCCATGCTTCCCCTTGTATTGGCGGTCCTGCATAAGAACCATAGAGGTTTTGGAGACCTTGTGTATCATTCGAATTATCTGTGGAATACTGTATCTCGAACAGGGACTCTGCATTATTTTCGTGCTGCCCGTCAAACAGGTCGGCATAATTGGCCAATAAACTGATATGATAATTATTGATTAAATCCTCAAATGCTGTTTTGGCATCGGTATAATCATGCAGGGTAAGATATACTTTACCAAGTAACGCTTCGGCAGCTTCGACACTTGCGCGGCCTATATCATTGCCGGTAAGTTTGCTTTTTGGCCAGCAATTGGCCACCGCGAACTTCAAATCGGACTCAATCTGGCTATATACCTGCGCCTGTGGAATGCGCGGAAGGCCATTTGCAAACGATGTATTTTCAAGCGGCATCGGCACATCGCCATATAGCTGTACGAGGTAAAAATAGTACAACGCACGCATAAAACGGGCTTCGCCCACCAGGCGGTTTTGGACGGAGGGTTCGGCAAAATTTTTGATCTGCGGTATGTACAGTATTGCTGCATTGGCGTTAGCTATGCCCTGGTAGCAAACTGTCCAAAAACCGGTAACATCGGCATTTTGACTATTAAACGTAATGTCGTAAACATCCATGCCAACTATACCTGCATAATAAGCACCATAGCCCTGGGCCTGGTAGCAGCAACGTGCCTCATCGGTGCCAATTACCCCTATCAGCTGGTAGTCAGATTTTTTGAGGGTTTGTAATTGCTGGTAAATACCTGTTACGCCCGCTATCGCCCCCGGCTCATCTTTATAAACACTTTGCGCCGAAACAAATACTTCAGGTGTATAGTTCAACTCCTTTTTGCAGCCGCTTAAGCCCTGCAGCAGGATTACTGCGAGGCCAATGGACCATAATTTCTTTAAATATTGCTTAATACTTTTCATATAAAAAATGTTTTTAATGTTATAACCCTAATTTTGCCCCTAACAGGAATGTACGGTACCTCGGATAAATCTCATTCGCTGCATCGGCGCCGGCCACATCGGGATCAACCCCCTTATAACCCGTGAATAGGAAAGGATTAAGCACCTGCGCGTATATATTTAGACTGTGTACCTTTATTTTATCCAATAAGGTTGATGGAAAATCATACGCAAGCGTTATATGCTGTATTTTGAAATAGCTTGCATTTTGTATAGAGTAGCTTGAGCCCTGGCCTGGCCCCCCTGGGAGCGTTTTCAATGACGTTCCGAAGGCATTTGGTCTTGGGATATTGGTATTGGTGTTGGTTGGCGTCCAGTAATTGCCGCCTTGCACCGTTACATTCGAGGCATTTCCATATAACGCATTATAGTATGTCAAATCGGTAAAAGTAAGGTTATTGAGTTGCTGGCCGTATTCGTAGGTGCTGTATATGGTAAGCGACACGCTCTTATACCTGAAATAATTCCAGAAACTTCCCCATCCTTTTGGAATGCTTGAGCCTACAACCTCCTCATCTTCAGGGGTTATCTTACCATCGCCGTTTATATCCTTAATCTTGATATCGCCCGGTTTGCCGTTAGGATCAAGGGCAAAGTTGTCGCCTTGCTGGTACAGGCCGTTGTATACATAATTAACATAGGTTCCGCTTGGTGGCAAACCGACACGAAGCGCCAGGTTTACAGAGTCTCTGCCAGGGAACAGTTTGGTAACTTTGCTTTGATATTTCGACCAGTTGAGGGAAGTCTGCCAGGTAAAATCCCTGGTTTTTATAGGTGTTATTTTCAATTGAATATCGATCCCCTTGGTATTCATGGCGGCAACGTTGACGTATTCGGTCTGGAACCCAGATGAAGGCGCAAGCGGGAGCGGCATCAATAAGCTACTGATATCTTTATTATAAACATCTACGGACAATTGGATGCGATTATCCCAAAACGCTAAATCTGTACCGGCATTCAACTGGTGCTGCACTTCCCATTGCAGCGAATTGTTGCCGAAGACGCCGTTTGTACCCGCAGCAGAGTACCCGCTGGTTACTGAAGAGCCATTGAACGGATAAGTTGCAGGATCATAACGTGTGTATATGGCATCGTAAGGCAAATTTTGGTTACCTACAAGCCCGTAGCTTAAACGTAGTTTAAAATCATTGAGCCATGTTTTTAATTTATATCCCATCCATGGTTCGTCAATTACGCGCCATGCACCGCTAACTGTCGGAAAGACACCGAACTTGTTATTGGGGCCGAAGCGGCTTGACCCATCCTGGCGTATAGTAGCATTTAAAATATACCGGCCTTTGTATTTATAAACAGCCCTTGCGAATAATGAGCGTACCGCCCAACCATCGTAATTGCTGTTGTCCTGTAGCTTTTGGCCGCCACTGCCGATTGCTTTATAGGAGAGCAGATCGGTGGGGAATTGATCTGCCTGTATATCTGTGGCAAAATCTTCGTGCTTTTCAAAAGTAAAACCGCCTAATAGGTTTACCTCATGATCACCCGCTGTTAAATTATAGGTAGCCGTGTTTTCCCACAATACATCAGTAGCCCTTGTGTTATAGATCTCTCCAAAACCGTTTGTCGGTGTGTAACCGGGCCCTGTGGTCCTGGGATAATATTTATCCTCTTCTGCCTGGTAGATGTCGGCACCAATACTTGAACGTAATACCAGGTTTTTGATTGGTGTAAGCTCAAGATAAAGGTTCGCATTGGTGCGGTTGGTGGTATACAGATCTATTGCATCCAGCGCCAGCGTAACAGGGTTAAAAATAGTTGGGGTACCCGTTGAGTTATCAATATTTATTATTGGCTGACCGCTGCTATCATATATCGGCTGCAAAGGGCTTTCGGTAAGCGATTGCTGATATTCATTCGGCAATGCATTGTGGGTAATATCGTGTGTATAGTTAACGCTCGCCCCCAGTTTCAGGAAAGACCTGATCTGGGTCTCATCACGCAAAAAGCCCGAATATTTTTTATAACCGGTATTAACCAGTATACCGTCCTGGTTTTGGTATTGGCCGCTGAAATATACCCTGTTTGATCCGGTGCCATTGGATACCGAAAGCGTATAGTTCTCAGTCGGTGCATTGTTATGCAAAATTGCATTTTGCCAGTTATAGTTGGTGTATCCATTTGCAATGCTTTGCAACTCGTAACTATTAAATATCTTCCTGTCGGCTGTATCCGTTCCGGGAGCGCCAAATGTGCCGGGATCGGCATCCTGGAAAGCTGCCCGTCGCAGGGTAGCAAAGTCGCGGGCATCCAGCATTTGATAGGCGGGATTATTTACCTGGATACCTGTATACATCTCAAAATTTACGCTTGTGGCACCTGCCTTGGGCTTTTTGGTAGTAATAAGTATCACACCTTCGGCAGCACGTGAGCCATAAATACCGGCTGCTGCCGCATCTTTCAATATCTCTACCGATTCAATATCACTGGGGTTAATATTGCGTATGTCACCAACTAACGCTACACCGTCTACAATGTACAACGGGCCCTCCAGTTGTGTGATGGAATTCAGTCCACGTATGTTAACTACGGCACTTGCCCCCGGCTGGGTGCTTGCGCTGTGAACCTCAAGGCCCGGCGCACGTGACGCCAGGGCGGTTGCAAGGTTAGTGGATGGCATTTCGCTAACCTGCTCTGCCGAAATACTGGTAATTGCCCCCGTCAGGTCCTTTCGTTTCTCCGTCCCGTAGGCTATTACAACCACTTCTGCCAGGTTCCCGCTGCTCTTCATGAGGATAGTAATACTGGTGCTATCGCCCACTGTAACCTTTTGCGGTTCGTATCCCGTAAAGTTTACTTCAATGATAGATCCGGTGGCAGCATCCACAACAAAGTTACCTTTTGCATCAGCTGCAAATTTGCTAATGGTTTTGCCTCCGTTCTGCAGGGAAACGGTTGCAAAAGGAAGCGGTTCTTTCGTTTGCGAATCCTTAACCGTCCCTGTGACTTTTTTCTGTTGCGCGGAGGCAAACGCTATGCCTGCGATGAACAGTGTAAAAATTAGTAATAGTTTTCTCATTCTTTATTTGGTTTAATAAGGTTGCTATTTAATTGCAGGATGGACAATAAAACTCCTATGCAGATTTAAGTGAAAGTTCAGGAAACGAAAATACAAATCGTTTCCTGAAAAAATACTGTCAATTAAATCCTGATCCCGCTAAATAAAATACTATAATTGGTTTATTGTAACAAACGTAATACGATTATCAGCAAATTGAAATGACTAATATTATGAAAATGATGGATTTTTATACACTTTTACAAATACATTCCAGGTAAACCGATGTTAAAGGAAAAATCACCGCGAAAGAGAGAGGGATTTGAAGGCCAGCGCCTCATCGTCATCCCTAAAAAGATCGTTTCCGAATTTCTTGTCAAGGATCCGGTAACGAGGCAAATATATATTACAGATATTGGTTTTTACCCAAAGGCAATGTTTCATTATGCAGAAAGGTCGCATGGGATAAGCCAGCACATTATTATTTATTGCATCGAAGGTTATGGATGGATAGAGATCAACAAGAAACGCGTGATTATCTCACCGTCTCAATTTATTGCTATTCCCGCAAATACACCCCATCGATATGGCGCCGATGTGCAAAATCCATGGTCGATTTATTGGGCGCATTTTAAGGGTGAAAATTCGGCATTTATTGCGGACCTTATCGTCAAAAACTCAGATGACTATAAACCACAGTTAACTTTCAGTGAAGACCGCATCGGGCTTTTTGATGACATCTACTATAACCTGCAGAATGGCTACGGTGATGATACGCTGCGTTATGTAAATATGATATTTTATCATTTCCTGTCGTCCATGATCTATGAAGACAAGTTCAACCGGCTTAAAAAGACGATCAATACCGACGTTGTCGACAAGGTGATAAAATTAATGCAGGATAAGATCCAGCAAACTATCACACTCAGGCAAATGGCCGATTTTTCCAATCTTTCGGTTACACACTTTTCGTCGCTATTCAGAAAAAAAACCGGGCATTCCCCTATTGAATATTTCAATCACCTTAAAATACAAAAAGCCTGCCAGTACCTTGCATTTACTACTATGACCGTCAAAGAACTCGCATATTGCATCGGCGTTGAGGACCAATATTATTTCTCCAGGATGTTTACCCGTTTAATGGGTATCTCACCTTCAGTGTATCGTAAACGCAACGCTGAAAATAAATCGATAATAGGAACCTAACCCTTCATAACCGCAACATTGGTCAGTACGCCATTTACTGATGAATTTAGGAAAATTGCCTATTTAAATAATTATAAAATGCTATTCACTAATTTGCACCCATAAATTAGAGCAAATGCCAATTGCGTTTCCCAGCCCTTCACTTAACATTGAGTTGTACAAAACAATCAAAGAACTCTTAGGCAAACCAAGATATATCTCAAAGTTACCGATCATTGGGGGATCTAAAATATTAAAAATGTATTGGAGGAAGTTATAAAATCAATGAAAGATCCTACTTTTATAAAGTAACAGGCGAAGTGATAGTACAGATATTTAAAAAATTACACGAAAAATAACAAAGCCCTCCTGATTTCTCAGGAAGGCTTGTTTCAGTACCCAGAGCCGGGGTCGAACCGGCACGGCCTTGCGACCACAGGTGTTTGAGACCAGCGCGTCTACCGATTCCGCCATCTGGGCCTGTCCCTGTTTCAAACGGTGGATTAATTCGTTTAAATGCGGGATGCAAATGTATTTAAACTCTCCTTAATACGCAATAAATATTTTTGTCTGTAATAACAATCTGCAATTTCGTTCAATCTTTCTTCCTTAGCGGTATCATCAAGGCCTTCATAGCCGGCAGTAAAGCGGGCTATGCTTTCCTCAATATCACCCTCAATAGCAAGTACTTCCGCTGTCAGGTGGCCTAATTGTTCGGCATCGTCAATCTCCATAAGCCGTTCGTTAATATCCATCATTTCCATTAAAAAATCTGATGGTAATTGTGGTTTTGCGCCTTCTAAAAGCAGTTCGTGCGCCTTTAAAATGTACTCAAGGCGCTTATAAGGGTCGGATAATGTTTGCCAGGCCTTGTTATTTATGGTAGATAATTCTAAAATTTCCTGCTGTTTTGCCTCGTCCTCGTTGGCATAAAAATCGGGGTGGTATTGCTTGCTTAATGCATAAAATTTCTTTTTCAGCAAGGCAACATCCGGGGTAAATGATTCGGGGATACCGTAAAATTCAAAATAATTCATGGACAAATTTAGTCCGAAAGTCCGGAAGTCCGAAAGTCCGGAAGAAGAAAAAGAGTTTGGAGGCTTATTTATGACATAAAAAATGATAACGACGTTACAGCTTCTCCCAGACTTTACACACTTTTCCGACTTTCGGACTACAAAAAAGAATTCTCATATTTGCACATTAACTACGCACTATTTCACATTCTATGTTGTTTGAACAAATGCGGCAAAAGCCGTTCTTTATATTAGGCCCTTGTGTAATGGAAAACCAGGAGTTGTTATACACTGTCGCCGAAAAAGTTGCCGAAGCGGGGCAGAAGTTTAATGTCCCGGTTGTTTTTAAATCATCGTTTGACAAAGCTAACCGAACATCCATCCATTCCTACCGTGGCCCCGGACTTGAAAAAGGCATGGAAATGCTACTGAAAGTTAAAGAACGTTTCGGCCTGCCACTTACTACCGATATACACGAGCCATATCAGGCCGCCATAGCCGGCGAAGTGGTTGATATATTACAGATCCCTGCTTTTTTATGCCGTCAAACCGATTTGCTGGTGGCTGCTGCCAAAACGGGCAAAATTGTTAATGTAAAAAAAGCGCAGTTTCTTTCGGGACAGGATATGTTTTATCCCGCCCAAAAAGTGGTGGAAGCAGGCAATGGCCAGGTAATATTAACCGAGCGCGGCAACATGTACGGCTATAACAACCTTGCAGTTGATTTCAGGAATATTTATGATATGAAGGCGTTTGGTTATCCCATTTGCATGGATTGCACGCATTCCGTGCAGCGCCCGGGTGGTGCAGGCGGCAAAACCGGCGGCGACCGTACTTTTGTGCCCATGATGGCCCTTGCTGCAAAGGCATTCGGAGCTGATGGCTACTTCATGGAAACCCATCCCGACCCTGACCATGCATTAAGCGACGGGCCAAACATGGTGAAATTGCATGAGTTGTTTAAGGTTATTGAACCGCTAATAGGATAAGATTTAAAAAAATTGAAAGCCCTTTCTCCTTTGAGAGTTGGGTAAGGCGTTTATGAAAGATATTGCCAAAAGAGTTTTTAATACCGAAATCGAGTCGTTACGCTCAGTAGCGGACGCTATTGACGATGAGTTTACCAGAGTTGTTGATACGATATTAGCGGCCAGCGGCAAGGTGATCGTTATCGGCATCGGTAAATCTGGCATTATCGGAAAAAAGATAGCGGCTACTTTGGCCAGTACGGGTACGCCAAGCTTCTTTTTGCACCCTGGCGAGGCCTTTCACGGCGATCTCGGCATGGTTGGTGAAAATGATATGGTGATACTGATCTCCTATTCAGGCGAAACGGACGAGGTATTAAAGCTCATCCCATTTTTCCAATGGAATAAAAATGTGATCATAGGGATTACTGGTAACCCAAATTCAACTATTGCAAAAAATTGCCGCTATCATCTAAATGTTGCTATACAACAGGAGGCCTGTCCGCTGGCGCTGGCGCCTACGTCGTCAACCACGGCTACGCTTGTTATGGGAGATGCTTTGGCGGTTGCCCTGATGGAATCAAGACAGTTTCAGCATGAGGATTTTGCCCGTTTTCACCCCGGCGGCAGCCTGGGTCGTAAACTACTGGTAAAAGTAAAAGACCTGATGCGGGTTGATAACCTCCCATTTATAAAAGAAGATGCTTCCTTTACAGAACTATTGCTCCGTATGTCCGAAGGCCGGCTGGGTATGGTAATAGTCGGGGATGCCCAACACGTAAATGGCATTATTACCGATGGCGACCTTCGCCGCGCATTGGTGCGTACTCCTGATACCTCAAAACTCACTGTTACAGATATGATGACCAAAACGCCGGTATTTATTGATGAAAATGAGTTTATCCATCACGCAGAGCAGCTGATGATTGATAAAAAAATAACTGCAGTGCTTGTTGGTTCAGCAATTGAGCGGAATATCAGCGGCATTTATCAAATTTATAATCAATAGGATTTAGAGATTAGGTGGCTTAAGCCACTTTTCCGGGTATCGACGCAATAAGTTTCTTTGTATATTCTTCTTTTGGATGATAATAAATATCATCTGGGTCGCCCATTTCAATTATTTCGCCTTTATTCATTACCATCATACGGTCGGAGATATGTTTGATCACCGCCAAATCATGCGAAATAAAGATATAGGTAAGGTTAAATTCCTGCTGTAGTTCGCGGATAAGATTAAGCACCTGGGCCTGTACTGATACATCAAGTGCGGATACCGATTCATCACAAATAATAAATTTTGGCTGCAACGCCAGTGCACGGGCAATTACAATGCGTTGCCGCTGTCCGCCCGAAAACTCATGAGGATAACGGTTAAAATGTTCGGGTAGCAGGTTAACGCGCTCCAGTAGCTCCAATACCCTTTTTTTGCGTTGGGTGTTATTGGTGTAAAATTGGTGTACCTGCAATGGTTCCATTAGCGAGTCGCCGACTGTTAAGCGTGGGTTTAACGATGAATATGGATCCTGAAAAATGATTTGAATATCTCGCCTTATTTCCCGAAGATCATCTTTTTTAAGCTTCCGCAGGTCGGTGTTTTCAAAATTTACGCTGCCCGATGTCGGCTCTATTAAACGCAAAATACTTCTGCCCAGGGTTGTTTTCCCGCAGCCCGATTCGCCAACCAAACCAAGCGTTTCACCGGGATAAACATCAAAAGTAACCTGGTTAACAGCCTTTACAACCCCTTTTGATTTTCCAAAAAAGTTCCTGCCCGTCGGGAACCAGGTATTAAGGCCCTTAATTTTCAATAATGGCTGTTGGCTATATAGCTTTTTTTTATGCGCTGCAATTTCGTCGGCCGGATATGTATATACTTCCCTTATTTTTTCAATAGTTATGGGTCTTTTTTTGTCGGTTTCTAAGAAATCAGCTACAACGGGGAGTTTTTTTAAATGATAGTCAGGGGAGGGACGGCAGGCCAGCAAACCTTTGGTATAGGGATGTTTTGGATGCGAAAATAATGTTTTAACCTGTGCTTCTTCAACAACTTCACCCTTATACATTACCAAAACGCGGTCGGCAATCTCGCTGATCACCGCCAGGTCGTGCGAAATAAATATCAGGCTCATATTGCGTTCGGCCTTTAGCTTTAACAATAACTCGATAATCGTTTTTTGTACGGTAACATCAAGGGCGGTGGTAGGTTCATCGGCAATCAGCAGTTCAGGGTTGCATGATAAGGCCATAGCTATCATCACCCTTTGCTTTTGTCCGCCTGATATCTGGTGCGGGTAGCTGTCAAAAATAGCTTCAGGGCGGGGCAGCTGTACTTCTTTAAAAAGTTCAATCGTCTTTTCTTTTGCTTCGGCTTTGCTGCTACCAAGATGTAAACGGATAGCCTCAGTAATCTGGTGACCGCAGGTTAAAACCGGGTTTAGCGAAGTCATCGGCTCCTGGAATATCATTGCCATCCGGTTGCCCCTTGTTTTTCGCATTTCGGGTTCAGGCAAATCGAATAAAGCAATGTCATTCAACAATACTTCTCCTGCTATTACTGTTTCGTTCTCGTTCAGCAAACGCATTAAAGCAAGTGAGGTGACGGATTTACCTGAGCCCGATTCACCTACAATGCCAATAGTTTCCCCTTTATTTAGATGAAATGATATGCCCTTAACCGCTTCAAATAGGCCGTTTTGGGTTTTGAACTTGATTTTAAGATTAGTTACTTTAAGCATTATAGCCCCACAATGGTTATACATTCATCCAATATCAATTCTTCACTGCGGTAACGCCTTAGCAACTGTGCAGTTGCTACCACATCTTTCTGACAGTAAACCGAAATGCGTTCCAGTTCATTGTCAACCCAATAAACCCTGCCCACCATACTGCCATCTATATCGTCCTTGGGGGTTGGGATATTAAAAATAGCTGTCAGCAAACTTAGTGAGGTATAGTTCTTATAATCGCCGAATTTCCATAGTTCCATAGTATCCAGGTGGTTTATTTCCCAGGGCTTTTTGCCTGATATTTCGAGCTGTGAGGGGATCTTCAAACCATTTACCAGCATCCGCCGGCAGATGTACGGGAAATCAAACTCCTTGCCATTATGTGCGCAAAGTATCAAACTTGGCGGCTGGCTTGCCAACAAAGCCGAAAATTGTTCCAGCAATTCTTTTTCATCATGCGATGCAAACGACTTTACCCTTAGCCCCACGTTCTTACCGTTGGTAAATATGCCTACCGAGATGCAAATTATCTTACCAAACTCCGCCCATATCCCCGCACGTTCATAAAATGCCTCTGCTGTTTCTTCTTTGCGCTGATGCAGTGTCTTTAAGTCCCACAGTTTTTGAAAATGCTCAGGCACCTCATCAAAACTGCTGTATTGCGGTACAGTTTCAATATCAATTACCAACAGGTTATGAAGGTCGTATTGTTCAAGCATTATTTGGTTTCTTTTTACGGCCAATATAGGCATTTTTCAGTTTGCAGTTTGCCGTGGTCAGTCGGCAGTATAAAAGTTTACAGTTTGCCGTGGGTAGTTGGCAAAAAATATTAGTTTGCAGTTTGCGGTAGGCAGTTGGCAGTGTGTCAAGCACTGAGCCGTAATCAAACGATCTTAAACAACCGCTGCCCACTGCAAACTGCCCACTGCAAACTACTTAGATAGCACCTCAAACCCAATATGCACCGTATTCCCATTCCCGTCAACCAAAGTTAACATGTGTTTCCCGGGATCCGGGTTTAAAGCTATCTGGTGAAAATCCTTTGTTTCGCCAACATATTCGTCATCCAGGTGCCAGAATATTTTTACGCCAGTCTGCCGGTGGGCAGCGCTGAATATCACTCGCCCCCGGCTGCCGTCGGCCTCCAGCGGTACATATATTTTAGCGCCGTCTTTTGGATAGATGATTTCCATCGGGTTATTGCTTCCTGCCTGCGCGCAATCAGGCCTGAATGGCGGCAATACCTTGTATTCGTAGTTCTTTGTTTTATAATAATACTCCATCGATGGCGGCAGCACAAACCATTTTTTGTTTAAAATCTTATCAGGTGGCTCGCAGTTGCCGTTTACCTGCCATTTGCCGTCGGTGCTCAGGTGTACTAATTGATGGTAAGGGCATACCGGCGCTTTTAAGCCACTTTTTGGCACCCACTCATCATAGGTATCATCGCAATATTCGCCCGCACGATAGCCGCTTTGTTTGCACACTTTTATTTTAACCATTTCGCCAGTGGGCATATCAAACCAGTCGCGGGCGGCGGGCAGCAGCCTGAGAATTTCGAATAGGGCAGGGGCTGCCGTATTTATACCTGTAAGATTTGGCCTGCCTTCGCCATCAGTATTGCCAACCCAAACGCCTACAACATATTTGGGGGTTATACCTATGGCCCAACCATCGCGAAAGCCAAAGCTTGTCCCTGTTTTCCAGGCAACGCGCTGGCTTGAGCTGAACTGCTGCCAAAGCATTTCTTCACCGGGGCGCATTACCTCTTCCATGGCCTGTAGCGTATAATAAATAGAACCGGCATCCAGTAAGCCGGACTTTTGCAGATCGGGTGTTTTGGGCGGCACTATATAATAAACCGGGTTATGGTAATCGGCGGGGTCATATTTACCCTTATATTTATTGTAATGATTCAGCACCCGGGCCATATCGGCATAAGCGCCGGTAAGTTCCCAAAGCGTGTTTTCACCACCGCCCAATATCAGCGACAAGCCATAATGGTCCGCAGGTTTATTCAGGGTGGTCATACCTATCTTATGCAAAAAATCATAAAACCGGTCGGTTTTAAATTGCTGCAACATTCTTACAGCCGGGACATTTAATGAACGCGACAATGCTTTTGAAGCCGGTACAGCGCCATCGTAAACCAAATCAAAGTTTTTAGGATGAAAGCTTAATATTTGCGTTGGGATATCAGGCATCAGGCTGTTCGGCAATATCAAACCATCATGTAGCATGGATGCATACAAAAGCGGCTTTAGTGTACTGCCGGGGCTGCGTGGTGCATTTACTACATCAACATCACTTTCCATGGTACTATCTTCAGGGTGTGAAATATTACCGGCGTAAGCAAGTGTGGCCCCGGTTTCTACATCCAAAACAACGGCCGCAATATTATTTATATCATTTGCTTTCAAAACCTGGTGGTGCCGTTCAAGTATTTCATTTACCTGCTTTTGCAGTGATGCTTTAATGCTTGTTCTTAAGCGGGTGTCGCCCAATTGATTATCCTTGTGGTCTGTTTTAAATCTTTCAAGTAGGTGAGGGGCCAATTGGGGTAAAGCTACAGGCCGGTCGGGCACCGGCTCCAGTTTCGCCAATGATGCAGTAGTAGCATCAATGATACCTTGCCGGTATAATTTATCAAGCAACAGGTTGCGTTTTTTTAACAATATGGCCCGGTTCCTGCCTGGGTTAACTAATGATGGAGAATTTGGCAGTACGGCCATTGCTGCCATTTCGCCCCAGGATAGCTTATCCGGGCTACGGCCAAAATAACGCCATGATGCGGCATCAAGCCCGATAACATTGCTGCCAAATGGTGCATTGCTGGCATAAAGGGATAGTATTTCATTTTTACTGTAACGGCATTCTAATCGCATAGCCATAAACAACTCTTTTAGTTTATTCCAAAAAGTACGTTTATCTTTTGTGGCAATGCGGATCACCTGCATTGTGATAGTACTGCCGCCACTGGTAATTTTTTTTGAGCGGAGGTTATGTTTGATTGCGCGGGCTAATGCCAACACATCAAACCCGGGATGGTGCATAAAGCGTTTGTCCTCGAAAGCGATGATGCATTGCTTAAATTTTTCGGGAACTTCCGCATTGGATGGAAAACGCCATTGCCCGTCGGAGGCTATTGCTGCACCAAGCAATTGCCCATTCGCATCGTCAATTACATAGGATGTAGGGCTGTTAAAAAGCGGGTTTGGCAGGCAAAACCAGAAGATGATACCCAAAACAAATAAAAACGCGAGTATTATTATTACTTTTGGTTTTTTAAGCAAGAATTGTATTCTATTTAAACCCGTTCGCATTTCAATTATAATGAAGATACAGAAGCTATCAATTGTTATCCCTGCATACAACGAAGGTAATACGATACATTTGATTTTGGATAAAATTAAAGCGGTTAATCTTATCAATAATATTCAAAAAGAAATAATAATCGTTAACGACTACTCCTCCGACCATACCGAACAGGCAATTGCAGCATATCAGCAGGAACACGCTGAATTAAACATCAATTATTTCAAGCACGACTTTAACAAAGGAAAAGGCGCCGCGCTGCACACGGGTATAGAAAAAGCGACCGGAGAATACCTGATTATCCAGGATGCCGACCTTGAATATGACCCGGAAGAATATAACGACCTGCTAAAACCCATTTGTTCGGGTTTTGCGGATGTAGTTTATGGGTCACGGTTTATGGGCAGCAACCCGCACCGCATCCTGTTTTTTTTGGCATACCATTGGCAACCGCTGGTTAACATTTGCTTCAAACATGTTCTCCAATCTAAACCTTACGGATATGGAAACCTGTTATAAGCTTTTTGATACCAAACTCATTCAATCAATAAAATTAACTGAACAACGTTTTGGCTTTGAGCCCGAAGTAACCCAAAAAATTGCCCGGGTACCCAAAATAAGGATATACGAAGTTGGCATATCCTACTATGGCCGTACGTATGATGACGGCAAGAAAATAGGATGGAAGGACGGCGTACGCGCCATTTATTGTATCTTAAAGTATGGCTTATTTAAGATGGACTGAAGGGCGTAAGTAAGATTATCCAATCGGAAGGCGGCAACCCCAACATTACAACCTTTCAACGTTACAACTTTGCAACAACCACATGAATTACTACGAACTACTTTTCACCACCATAACCACCGAAGATTACCAGCAGGACCTATTGATAAATGCTTTAGGTGAGATCGGTTTTGATACTTTTGAAGAACTTGATTTTGGCTTTAAGGCTTATATTCCAGCTACTGATTTTGATAAAGGTAAGCTGGATGAGTTGTTAGCCGAATACCAGGAAATGTTTTCTTTTAGCTATGAAATAACGCTTATCCCGCAAAAAAACTGGAACGAGGTATGGGAAAGTAATTTTGAACCCATTGAGATAGGCAACAAGATTTTTGTAAGAGCTACGTTCCATCAGCCTAAACCTGAATTTGAATATGAGATCGTTATCGATCCTAAAATGGCCTTTGGCACCGGGCATCATCAAACTACATCAATGATGTTGCAATTGATGCTTGAAAATAATTTTGCCGCAAAAAAAGTTTTGGATATGGGCTGTGGCACGGGTATATTGGCGATCATGGCCTCAAAACTTGGCGCTTTATCAATAACAGCTATAGATTACGACCCGGTTTGCTATGACAGCACTATCGAAAATGCACAATTGAACCACATCGATAACATCACAGCGCTTTGCGGCTCAAAAGAAGCGATACCCAATGAACAATTTGATGTTATTTTAGCCAATATAAACCGGAATATTTTGCTTGATCAGATGCAACGTTACGGCGAAGCATTAAAACCCGGTGGTGAAATATATTTCAGCGGTTTTTACGAAACACCTGATCTTG
>JABDCF010000076.1:0-18128 GCA_013288235.1 Bacteroidota bacterium
AACACTGCACTTTTTATTTTAATAAATTAAGGTTGCCCCGGCAACCATGCTGATTATTTGTCTGCCGAATTAATTTATCGGGTTTTTTTGAGCGTTCTATAACGGCTATATCCTTACTCAAGGACGAATAGAGATCCGATAACATTTTAAGACAATAATTAAATGGAAGTCCTATGGACATACATGAATGGGCGTGCCGTATCAAATCGATACGGCGCAAAAAGCGGCTCGTTAAACTGGATTTTGACAAGCACTTAATTAAGCTAAGCAAAACGCGGGAGCAATTGTGGCAACAACAGCGAAATTTACCAATGGTGCCGCTGGAACATCCTTATCAACGGGGCTGGAAAAGGCTTTTCGTTTTACGGGATGATATTAAGCGCGGACCGGCGGCTGAGTTTTACGAAACATTACTAAAAAAAATAAATACGGTACAATACCATCATGACCGCTCTTTTAAATTTAAAAAGAGGCGTAAAAAAAAGTATGGTTATAAAATGCGTAAGCAGGAGCTGCGCGAAATTGACCAATACGATTGGGTGAACAACCGGTTAAAATTATTTGAAAAAGAGCAGGCATGCTTTACATGTGTAAGTTTCATAAATAACAGTCGCAGGCCGGATATCAAATATGTTTTTACAGAACCCTGGCGCTTTGTGCTAAAGGTAATGCCGCATATGGTAACGGAGGTGAAGCTGCATGATAATGTACTGCAACAACAAATAGCTGAGGTAGATAACCATATCGAAAAGCATTTTTATGAACCACGCATGCACCGCCTAACGAACGGAAGGCATTACCATTGGAAAGATGAGTTTAACGAACGCATCAAATACATTAATAAATTAAAAAACACACCAAGGTACGCCAACAAAGAGGCATACCTGGAATTAGAAACATAACCCCAATGGGCAATTTAAGAACAAAAGATTTAAGTAAAATAGGCTACCATAATGATCAGCTGCGAAGCATAGTTATTAGTGTAGCCTCTAAAAATTTCAAGCACCACAGCAAGCAGCAATTACTGGACCTGCTGGTGAACATTAAGAACGACCCGGAAGCATTTCTGGACGATGAGTTGACAAGTAAGATAGCTGAAAAGGTGATAGGCAAGGTAGAAGGCATCTCGTTTAAAACGTTTGAGTTAAGGGATGAACCTGTATACTGCAAAATTTACGGCGGCAAGGGCATTGAGTCATCCGCCAAAAAACAAATGGACCTGGCTAATCTGCTGCCTGTGAGTGTGCAGAGTGCATTAATGCCTGATGCGCACATGGGCTTTGGCCTTCCTATTGGCGGTGTACTGGCTACGGATAACGCTGTAATTCCTTATGCGGTAGGCATGGACATCGGATGCCGCATGGCGCTGTCTATTATTGATGAAAGCGATGGCTTCCTGAAACGGTTTGAGTATCAAATCAAACAAGCCCTAAAAAGTCATACCCATTTTGGTATGGAAGGCGGGTTGGATATCACGCAGGAGCACGAGGTTTTAGATAGCCCTGTGTTTAACGAGATCTCATTTTTGAAACCGTTACGCAGCAAAGCGGCAAGGCAATTAGGTTCATCAGGCAATGGCAATCACTTTGTGGAGTTTGGCCAGATTGAGCTTTTAGCTGATAACACTTTAGGCTTACCCGCTAAAAAGTACATGGCTTTGCTAACCCATTCGGGCAGCCGGGGATTAGGTTCGGCCATTGCAAAGCACTATACCCAAATAGCCATGAACACCTGTAAGCTACCGCGACATGCTCAGCAATTGGCCTGGCTGGATATGAACGGCGAGGCAGGGCAAGAATATTGGTTGACCATGACACTGGCCGACGATTATGCAAAAGCCTGCCACGAGCGCATTCATGCCAATCTATTAAAGGCTTTAGGATTGAAGGCTTTGCATGTAGTAGAAAACCATCACAACTTCGCCTGGAAGGACCGGTTGGCTGACGGCCGTGAAGTGATCATCCATCGCAAAGGAGCTACCCCGGCACACGCAGGCGAGTTGGGTATCATTCCCGGCAGCATGACTACGCCTGCTTACCTGGTATCGGGCAAGGCCACAAGTGATGCTTTGTACTCTGCAGCTCACGGCGCAGGTCGGGCCATGAGTCGGCAGAAAGCAAAAGACAGCATGACGGTGTCGGCTATGAAGAAGTTGCTGGTTAGCGCGGGCGTTACCTTAATTGGCGGTACGGTGGAAGAAAACCCTTTAGCTTATAAAGATATCGAAAGCGTAATTGCTGCGCAAAGCGACCTGGTTGATATCCAAGGCAAGTTTTATCCACGTATTGTTAGAATGAATAAAGAGTAGCGATGAAAAAGATGATGATACAGATTACCTCGGGCAAAGGCCCGGCAGAATGCTGTCGGGTTGTTGCCCTTGTGCAAAGCCTGATAATGAAGCAAGCTAAACAACAAGGTATTAAAATTGACGTATTGGAAAACAAAGCGGGCGAGTTGAATGGAACCTTACTATCTGCTACGATGATGGCCGTTGGTATTAAACTGGATGCATTTATAAAGGAATGGGCCGGAACCATACAGTGGATAGCGCAAAGCCCCTATCGTAAATACCACAAACGTAAAAACTGGTTTGTCGGTGTAGTTGTGTTTGATGTAAAGGAACTGATGCAATGGAATGCTAAAGACGTAAAATTGGAAACCTGCCGTTCATCCGGTCCGGGCGGTCAGCATGTAAACAAAGTAGAAACAGCGGTGAGAGGAACGCATTTACCATCAGGCCTGCAGGTTATGGCGATGGATACCCGGTCGCAACTGGAAAATAAAAAGCTTTGTCTGGCCCGGCTCGAAGCCAAAATATTGATTTGGCAAACTGCGCAACTGATAGAGCAACAGCAAAGTCAGTGGCAGGAGCATAATGCGTTGGAACGGGGCAATCCTGTTAAAATTATAAAGGCTGAATTGTTTTAATTGAGATCTATCAAATTTTGTCTCAGCAGGGTCTCCCCGAATTCAGGCCCTCCTGTTGGTCGGGATTTGCAATCCACGACCTAAATCAAAGTGGATTTGTAATCCACAAAACGAGAAATTTTAACAACAATTTAATTGACAAATCAACACAAGAATAGCTTTCTGACCAGGGATTACAAATCCCCGCTTATGGAGTCCGGGATTAACAAATCCGGACTAACGGTGCAATTGTAAAACGAATAGCATCAGTGACTATAATTTTTGACCGTGTTGATATAATTCAACAAATAAGGCCGCTTTTTTTTATAGCGCATCATTTTTCGATAGGAACCGTAATAGGCATTTATCGCCAGCAACTCGTTATCATTAAGATAATATGATAGTATTTGAGCCTGGTTAATTTTAGTACCAATAAACCCGGGCAGCAACCTTTTGGTTTGGTTGTTCCAGCTATATGTCACAATTGTGGAATCATTCACTATCATTGGCCTGTTATTGTACGACACCGAATCGAAATCGCCTGGTTCATTTTTATCAGGCAATGTTTGATGGTATACCATTTTAATAGTAAGCGGTGCTGTCCGTTTAACTGTCGATTCAAACCACAATTCCCTAAGTCCCCATGGCGACGGCTGCACCAGGTTGATATTTTCAGGAATATTCAAAACAGGTATCAGCGAAGAGCCCTCATATTTATAAAAGAAGTATTGATTCCACCAGATTCCGCTTCCGTCATTAAATTCAATTAAGCGGTAAACTATCGTATTTCCATCATCTGCCGGATAATATTTAACATCATTATCAAAGTATTTACTGTAGCCGTCCTGTTTAGCTATAATTCTGTTATCTCTAAAAAAATACAAATTCGACCCATCGCAGTGTTCAGCATCACTCACCCGCACAGCAAATTGCCTGAATTTATCAAACGGGAAATATGACAAGTGAACATATCCTTTTTTCACACTGTCAAGCAATCCGCTAGCATTACAAGTACTGTCGCCTTTCAATTCACCAAAGATAATCCGTGCCAAACGGGGTGTTATCATTTTTGCTTTAATAGCCTTTTTAAGCTGCTCGAAATTGGCAGCGGATACCATCCTATTCATTGGAGTAGTGAAATTTTTGAATGTCGAATCGACCGTCAAACCCACCTTGTCAGCAAGAGGCCTCTGCGCAAGATGTCCTACACTATCTAAAAATGTGCAAAGTTGTTTATAGGTATATTTCACGATAAGTTTTTCGGCGGCCGGGGGCTTTTTTTCAATCTTTTTAGATGGCCCTTTTTTTACCGCCAACGGAGGTTTATTATTGCAACTCAGCAGTACAAGGATAAAAAATATCCCATAAAAAGTCTTCATTTTTATATAGTGCGGGAAGTAAGATCGACCCCCTAAATTTACTTTTTTTTCTGGGGTTATTTGCAAGTCTTTGGATAGATTTTCTTCCCCGAATTCAGTCGCGGGTGTCGGCGGCGGGCAAAAGAGGTGGAAGCACCCGTCCCCCGCAGAAAGGTAGGCCGCCTTAAAGGCTTGTACAGTTTTGCATTTTAACTTTAGTACTGTAATTTTAAACAGAATGAACCTTTATCGAAATGACCGGCATAGTTTGTTACCTGCCAACGTGGACACGAGAACGCCACCTCTTTGGGTGTTAGCGCTGCTTCTCGCGCCTGAACGGAACAGTAGGAGTTATTATTAATGATATCATCGGCGATAACCTGCTTTTTGATAAGCCGGTTCTTTTAAAGAATATCTATGCCTTTTCTTTGCTGCCAGATCTGACCTCGCCAATCTCTTTCGAAATGCCCAACAGTTGCTGTTCTATGCGTTTGAGTTTTCTTTCAAGCTTTATATCGATGTCATTGGTCTTTGAGGAGTTACCAACCATTTTTGCAAAAATTTCGAAATAAACAGGCTGGGAGACTTTTTCTTCTATCGCAAACGTAGTCCCGGAAATACTTGAGAAAATCGCATCGCTCGATTTTTTTGCGATATACTGCTCATATTCTTCTCTATCCATTTCATAAGCAGCCAAAGCACCATCAAAAGAAAAATAGCCTTCTGAAATAGCCTGTTCAACAACCAGGCATTTATGCAGGCGGTCTTTCTCCCTTTCGGCAAAGAATTCCTCCCCGATATAACCTGCTTCGCTATGTTTATTCCTGTCCGGCATATTAATTTAACAGGTTAAATTTAGTTAAAACTTTTTGATCAGTCAAGTCCAGCTCGCCATGCCAGTGGCTTTTTTGCAAAATCGTACCCATTCCCGGCAAGCGGCTCCAAAGCGCCATCGGGAAATCCCGTCCTTCAGAAAGTCTGTTATAATATACGTCATAAACATTTTTTACTGCCAGATATTGCACCGTTGTTAAAGAAAGGCGGGCATCTTCTAAAATCACTTCAATCTCGCTTTTGTCTGTTGCGGCAAAAAACAGCTTTGCCCATACCAAGCCGCCATTTTCCAGGCCGGCATCCACCCGCACCCGGCTTACACCGCATTCAAGGTAATATTTCAAACATGTCAAAATAAGGGCTTTTCCTTTGCCCTGTCTGCGGTATCGTTCAGGCAGGCGAAAAAAATCATGATCAACCACTAATTCGGAAGGATATTTAATAAAAGTCCGCGCAAAACCCAGACCGGTTTTTTCGTCGTTTTCATCCTCCGAAAAATATTGAAGCATCAAAGTTGGCGGTTCCTTTTCAAAAAAATCAAGTTCTTTAAAAAGAGTGGCCGATGTTAACTGCGATAGTTGACTATCGATCTCGCTGACAAAATCCTTCAGGCGCAAATCAGGCAAATGCTGCCGCAGAAAATCAAGAAAACCGCCTCTGTTCCCAGGTATGGAAAAACCCAGCGCCTCAATTTGCAGGAGATCATTTTTATTAACCGGCGTCATTATTCAAAGATAATAAAATAGCTTGTGCTAAGCGCTCAGAACAGTTCCTGGATAAAACTGGACTAATTTTAACCAAAATGAACCTTTAGTGCAATAACCGGCATAGTTTGTTACCTGTCAACGTGGACACGAGTGCCCCACCTCTTTTTGCCTTTGCGCGGCACACTCACGCCGGAGGCAGATGAAACGCCCTGATTCAGTATGCAGTTATGAGTTGGCAGTTTACAGTTATTCATATCCACCCAAAACACGTCGCCGTTGGTGATAACACGCAACAGCGACGGCATCTGGCACCCTTTTTCCTGTATATCAACAACATTCTGTCACTATACACCCCTAAAGTTGTCATTTTTACACAGCGTAAGATCCTTAAATGCCATCGATCTTTGTATTGTCAATAAAATCAAACTATTTAAATAAACATTTTATGAAAAGAGTATTTAAAGGAACTAATGTTTCCAAACCGGTTTTAATAATTGCTATGCTTGTTTTTACAGTATTACAGGGTAAAGGGCAGCAGAGTAAACCCACCGAAAGTGGCTACGCGCCTGTTAATGGCATAAAGGTTTATTACGAAGTATATGGCGAGGGCAGGCCTATTGTTTTAATACATGGCGCTTTTTATACCATTGAGATGAACTGGGGGCAATTAATACCCGAACTGTCGAAAACAAGAAAAGTAATTGCCATTGAACTGCAGGGACATGGGCATACGCCATTTTCGGACAGAAAATTAGACCTGGCTACCCTGGCAAGTGATGTGGCAGGCGTAATGGACTATTTAAAAGTTGACAGTGCCGACGTTGCAGGCTATAGCATGGGTGGCTCGGTAGCTTACAAGCTGGCCATACAAAGCCCTAAACGGGTACGAAAATTAGTGATCATTTCGTCTACTTATAAAAGTAGCGGCTGGCTGCCCGCAGTAACTAATGCGTTTAAAGGTTTCAAACCAGAATTTTTTAATAATACCCCTTTGAAAGCAGCCTATGATGCGGTAGCGCCTGACAAAACAAAATGGATAAAGTTTGTAGAACAGATGATTGCTTTTGCCGGGACGCCATTTGACATGGGTGACAGCAATGTTACGAAAATAACTGCGCCGGTATTGATCATATCAGGCGACAATGATGGCCTGGACAAAGTTGAGCTGATGAAAACGTATGAATTACTTGGAGGTGGCGTGTCTGCTGATTTGAGCCCGATGCCAAAATCGCACCTGGCCATTGTTCCGTCGCAAAGTCATGTGGGCCTGATGATGCAGACGAACACAATATTAGGGTACCTGGATGGCTTTTTAAAGTAAAAATATTTGTATTTGTCTCAGCAGGGGTGTGTCACGAATGAAAAGAAAGGATAGTTCTTTTCATTCGTGACACACCCCTGCGGAGACTTCACCCCGGCTATTGTGCTATCGTTTTGCTGAAGGTTACGCTGGTGCAGCAGCTTATTCACCGTGCCCAGGGCTATGTTTAACTGCGCGGCAATTTCGCGCTGGTTGAGGCCCCGGGCTGCCATTTCGCCTATTTGTGTGGCCAGTTCATCGTGGTTTACAAGGCCCCGGTTATAGCCATGCCTGCCGGGTATTTGTATATGCGGCCGCTCGGCATCGTGGCCTTCGAAATCGAAATGCAGGAAATTGCCGGGCTTATTTCGTGATAGCGGCGTTTTGGAGATACGGCATAGGGCAACGTTTTCTTCGCCGTAAATTTGCTGTGTGTTTCGTTGTTTTATTTGTTTTATATAGCAAAGGCCGGCTTCGGTGGTGCTTTTGCCGATGGCGAAGGCGCTGTCGGCAAAGTTGATGAGCAGTTTGCTGCCGTGGAGGTCCTCGGCAGCCAGCGGCCGGGCGGGGTTGCGGCGTTTTGGGGTATGCGCCAGTACCAGGATGGACAATTTATGGTCATTCTTTAGGTTTTTGAGGTTGTTCATGAGCCTTAAGGCAACTGCGGCGCTTTCGGTGCCGCCGCGCAGGCAACTGATGTTGTCGATAATAAGTACGGTGGCTTTTATTTGCCTGATCTTTTGTTCGAGGCCCGCGATAAGAAAATCATCATAGCTTTTAAAATAATCGGGGACGCCATTTGCCTGGTTAAACTGTGCCCGATAGAAGTTGGCCGGGAACTCGTGATCGCCATCCGGGTGACTGTAGCGCTGGTAAAATTGGGTGGTAGTCAGCTCAAAATCGACATATAGCACGCGTTCGGGTTTGGCCTGGCAGGCAAAGGGGCCGGTTTGTTTGGCGCGGGCAATGTTATTTGCAATTTGTACGGCGAGCACAGATTTACCGGTATTGGTATCGGCAAACATAATGCAAAGTTCGCCCTGGTGCCAGAATTCGCCGAAAAGCATTTTGGATGGCGGCTGGCGCTCGCCGAGTTCCATCCAGCGGCTGCCGGTTTCTACGGTAAAAAGGCTATGCATAACATGGGGATCGGGCGGCAATGGTTCCGCCTTTTTGCGCGCAGCCGGGCGATAGGCTACCCCGCGCGCCTCGGCCCGCAGCTGCTCGATGATGGACGGGCGCTGGTAACCCATCGGTTGAGGAGATGAAAGGGGGATATTGATTGAATTGCCGTTGTCCATGATGAGATAATGCGGGGGTATTGGTAATGTTATTAAAGAAAATGCTTTATACCCTCTTTACCGCTCGCGGTAGAGAGGGTGGACGAGCGAAGCAAAGTCCGGGTGAGTCAACTATGCGCCATGCATTTACGCTAATGCATTTACGTTGTTGCCGCTCGCATAGTTGACTCACCCGATCTACGCTTCGCTGGATCACCCGATCTTTTGCAAGCAAAAAAGAGGGTAAATGAAATAAAATCTCCCTAACACAATGACATTGGCTATTGATTGGGGAATAATCCCGGCGGATATTACAAAGATAAGGGGTTGGGATGAGGGAAGTGGTGACAGTGTTTTGTCAGTAGGAAGGGGGGGTTACGATTTTAGATTTACGAATTACGATTAATTTTGATTTCGGATTTCGGAATTTCGATTTCGGATTTATTTGGATATCGGATTTATTTAAAACACCCAATTTGTCATCCTGAACGGAGTGATGGATCTTCTAAACCTTGCAAAACAGTCATGCATAGTTCGCGCACATGGCACAGAAGATTCTTCACGCTGCTTATAATGACAAAGGGGTAAAATGCAATATTTTAAAAAGTAAAATTTCAAATAGCTGTTAATCAAGTACTAACAATATCAAAAACGTGTGTGTTGTTGTGAAATGAACATGAACACAGCGTCAAGCGCGTTGATTTTGCCTGGTATCCGATAATACGTTTTTACCAAATGTTAAATACCCGGCAACTTTCTATCCCGACATTTGTACTAACAAAAAAAGGAAGAACAATGTCACGTATATTCATCACAGGCGCAGCAGACGGCCTTGGCCAAATGGCTGCTAAATTATTAATAGCCGGTGGTCACCGGGTGGTATTACACGCACGCAGCGACCAACGCGCAGAAGAAGCTTTATCTGCGGCACCCGGCGCCGAAACGGCGGTTTCAGCTGATCTATCCAGCATCCAGGAAACCATTGAACTGGCAGAAAAAGTAAACAAATTGGGGCACTTTGATGCTATTATCCACAACGCGGGCATAGGTTACCAGGAACGGCACAGAGACAATTCCATTGATGGTTTGCCACCGCTATTTGCTGTTAACAGCCTTGCCCCTTATATTTTAACAAGCTTAATTCAATTGCCTGAACGTTTGATTTATTTAAGCTCCGGATTACATCGGGAGGGCAGCCCATCACTGGAAGATTTAACCTGGGACAACAAAAGATGGAACGGTTACCAGGCCTATTCAGATACTAAATTACACGATGTATTACTGGCATTTACCGTAGCAAGGCATTTTCCGCAAATCTACTCCAATGCTTTAGAACCCGGATGGGTGGCTACCAAAATGGGCGGCGCCGGTGCACCGGATAGTTTAGCTGATGCTCCGAAAACACAGGTATGGCTGGCCGTAAGCAACGATGAGAAAGCATTGGTTACCGGAAAATATTTTTATCATCAAAAACGCAGGGAATATCATCCTGCTGCCGGCAATGTAACCATCCAGAAAGGATTTTTGGCCGCTTGCGAACAAATTTCAGGTGTAAAATTCCCTAAAGGGAATAATTTAAAATAAAGTTGTTATCGTTTTTACCAATTGGTAAATGCAGATTTTAAATAGTTCCGGAACTTTGAGTAATCAAATAAATCAAAAATATCATGGAAAGTAAATCAAAAACAAATGACCTGCGCGGTAAAAAAGTTATCGTTCTGGGTGGCAGTTCAGGCTTAGGCCTGGCAGCAGCAATAGCTGCAGGAAACGAGGGCGCAAATATTACCATAGTATCCAGTAACCAAAGCAGGATAGATAAAGCCTTAGGCGAACTGCCCGATGGCAGCCGTGGTTTTGCGGTAGATCTGAGCCAGGAAAAAAATATAAAAAGCTTTTTTGAACAAGCGGGCCATTTCGACCACCTGGTGTACACAGCCGGTGAAAACATTACCATGAGTATGGTAGACGATACCGATATCGAAAGCGGCAAGGATTTTTTTACCATTCGTTTTTGGGGAGCGTTTGCTGCCATCAAATATGGTAAAACTTATATCAATGAAGGTGGTTCTATCACGCTGATGAGCGGAAACTTTGGTCAGCGCCCAAGTGCGGGATATAGCCTTGGTTCGACTATCTGCGGCGCAATGGACGCCTTTACACGTGCCATGGCTGTAGAACTGGCCCCTATCCGGGTCAACAATATTGCCGCCGGCGTGATCAGGACCAACTTATGGAATAATTTGAGCGAGGAAGATCGTAACGGGTTTTATAAACACCTGGAAAGTACGCTTCTGCTAAAAAGGGTTGGTGAAGCTGAAGATATTGCCCAGGCATTTGTGTATCTGATGAAGCAGCCTTATGCCACCGGCCAATCACTGGTTACTGACGGCGGCGCGGTACTGGTATAACCATCCCCCGTTATTTACTTAAAAATCAACTATTATGTATGCAATTATCGGAACCACCGGCCATGTAGGCCGTGTGGCAGCTAACCTATTGCTTGAAAAAAACCTCCCTGTGAGGGCTATTTTGCGCAATCCCGTGAAAGGCGGGGAATGGAAAAGTAAAGGTGCAGAGGTAGCAATTGCAGAATTGCACGATGCAGTGGGCCTGGAAAATGCTTTTAAAAATACTTCAGGGATCTTTGTGATGACACCACCATTGTTTGATTCAAACGATCCGTTGAGCGACCATAACCAAATGCTGGATGCATTGGTGTCTGCTATAAAAAAAGCAAAACCTGAAAAGATAGTTTATCTATCCTCGGTTGGGGCCCACCTGGAAAACGGCACCGGATCTATTAGAAAAAATTACGATACGGAACAGGCACTTCAAACTTTGGATATCCCGACGGCAGGTATCCGTGCAGCCTGGTTTATGGAGAATTTCCATGGAAGTATTGCCCAGGCAAAAGAGAGCGGGAAACTACTTAGCTTTTTAAATCCGCTGGATTTATCAATACCTATGGTTTCCACTAATGACATAGGTAAACTGGCAGCGGCATTACTGCTTGGAAATTGGGAAGGGCACCGTATTATTGAACTCGCCGGCCCTTGCAGCTATTCAGCGAAGGATGTAGCATATGTGTTATCTTATCAATTGGGCAGACCTGTGGATGCCGAAGCTATTCCTGCCGAAATGTACGCCGCTTCTTACCAGTCATTCGGTTTTACTAAAGCAGCATCACAAATGATGGCGGAAATGCACGACGGCTTTAATCGTGGGCACATTATTTTTGAGAAGGCCGAACGGGAACAAGTAACTGGCGACACTTTATTGGAAGACGCCATAAACAGTTATGTTCATGAACTACCTGCCAATCGTTGAAGATAAAGATGCTGTTGCAACTATCCTGCTAAGGATATTTGCAGAGGCTTCTTTCCTGATGTTTTTTCAGGCTTACGTGGTGGCCCACCTTTGATCCCTGTTTTATCGACTGATTTCAAGGAATCTGCTTCTTGACACGGCCTTTGGTTCACCGGTTTATAAATACGTGATCGTGTTTTAATGGATGAAGAGGTTATTTATCCATGGCGCGTTTCAATGTGGTATGCGTCGATCTGGCACCCACCCGCAAGCTTATTGAGTCGCCCTCGGCGTAGTATCTGCCTTTATTTTTAATCTTCATGGTATTGATATTAGCAGTGAACCATAAGCTGTCGCCTTTCACTACACCATCCGAAATATCGAAGCTGCCTATCGACGAGGTCACTGTACCCGTGAGCGTGGCGGCATCGGTTTTAAAAGTATAAGTTATTGGGAATTCATTGCCATCCGGCCCTTTTAGTATAGCAGACCATTTGCCATCTATGCCGGCAAAATATGCGAATGCCACGCCAAAGGAAAGGAGCAAAACCACTGTTGTCAGTATCTTTCTTTTCATATTACAGGAGGTTAAATGATTTGTTAAAAGTAAACATTAATTCCAAAAAGTCCTCGCCGTCTGTAGATTGTAGCTACGGATCCGTCCCAGAAAAAAGCCCCTTAGCAAAACTAAGAGGCTTTTATCAGTGCGCCCACCTGAGGTATAACGCCATATTCTTAACTAATTGATTATCAATTACCTGTTTTAATTAAACATTTCCAGGTTACGGCATATGCATTCCACCCTGAAATCATATGCTAAAGTAATAAAACTATCTTAAATTGCTAATCTGTTCTTCCTGTTTTTTGCTTTTATTGTCATGAAGCCAACCTGTTTTTACAGTTGTTAATTTATTGACACTGCCAGATTGAGTGTTGACTATTTAAGCTGAAGGTAGTAAGATGATGAATGATGTGCCTTTTCCTGGTTCACTTTCAATTAATAATTCTCCATGATGCTTTTCCAGAATTTCTTTAGACATTATAAGCCCTACGCCAAAACCATCTGTTACGTCGCTTTTAAGTCGCCGGCTACCTTTATTAATTAAAATGTGCTCACGTTGAATAGCCGACATTCCCGGCCCGGTATCCCGGATAATGAGTACCATAGCATCTGCCTTTTTTTCAAATGAGATGTAGACATTCCCGTTTTCTGACGAGTATTTGATGGCATTGTCAATTAGATTACGGCAAATAACATCTAAAATAAAAGGGTCGAAATTAACAGTAGCGTTTGCTGGCAATTCAAAAACAAAATCAATATTTTGTTTCTCCATACGCTCATTATAATATACCTCGTATTTGGTAAAGAACCTGTTCAGGTGGATCAGTTCCCTCTTCTCTATAAAACTGCCCCTGTCGAGACTTGTGTGCACTAACAGTGAATTAATGATGTTGAAAATGTAATCGATCTGCGTACCCATGCTGAAAAATACCTCTTCTACCTCGTTCTCAGAAAGATTCAGGCTTTTATAGCTATTTACAATCTGTTTGATATTGCTTAAAGGACTTCGAACATCATGAGCTAAAATAGAAAGCAGGGTATCCTTTTGTTTTAAAAAATCGGTAAGCTCATTATTACTTCGCTTTAACTCATCCACATCTAAGAATGTGACCAGTTTGTTATTGCCAAAAATGCTCTCGTGAATATCAAACCATTTAAAAGAACCATCGGCACAGCAAACGTTTGTAACCATATGTGCATGTGTCACCGCTTTATTTTTATCTGATTTTAAGCCTTTTTGCCCCTTTCGTTTCATATCCCTCCGGTAATTTTCATCCTGGTACACTTTATTAAACCAGGAGTCCGGATTGCGAACGTCCTTAATATTATAACCGATTTGAGATAAGAATGCTTTGTTTACATATTGGCATTCAGTTGCATTGTTTACTAAAATTATAGGTGTGATAATAAGGTCGACAGTTTCGTAAAATTCTTTTGTTTTGATGAGGTTATGCATAATGATCAAATTAATGAAGGTAAACGCAAACTTCCGGGAACATTTACTGACTGATCTATCCAAGGTATCGCCAACCAGAGAACATTTTTACAGGTTTCGACACAAAGCAAGTATACACCGACAGAAAATGGTTATTAGACGACATGCCGTAAGACAAGGCATGGATAGGGAGATGCCCTAAATGTAGCATTAAATTGCTAATCAAGAGAGAGCCTATAATATAGCCGTTTACTATTATCAGGAAATAAGCTGCCATAAAAAACTTTCAGTACACCTGCCGGACTCCTGAAAAATTGTTTTCAATATTTTAATCTTTATTCTCCGAAACCTCATTTGCCGGATTGGGAATGAATTTTTGGTAAGCTCTTCACTTATTATTAATTTGAATAATATAAAATACTAAACAATGTGTAAAATCCTTATTTATAAATTTACTTTTCCAATATCGTTAATTCAAGTATTGAATAGGCAATTCCACATGAAACATAGTTCCGGTAACCGGTTTTTTATTTTCAAACCATATTTTTCCACCATGCATTTCAACAATCTGTTTGGATATAGCCAGTCCGATACCAAAGGGTTGCTCACCGATTGTTCCCTGCCTCTTGGCTTGGGTAAACATGTCAAATATTTTGTCACGCATATTGTCTGGTATCCCGATGCCACAATCGTCAACAGTGATTAGCACATTGTCTTCCTTTTTAAGCATTAGTACCTTAATCGTTGTATCCGAAGGACTGAATTTAATGGCATTGGCTATTAGATTACAAATCACTCTCCATATATTCCCCCTGTTTACAAATAAAGTAAAATGACCAGCATCCAGTTCAATATGTTGCCCTTTTTCTTCTGCTTTTAAGCTCATAAAACTTACGCAATATGATAGCAGCGAATACATGTCAACCGGCTCTTTTTTAATTTCTTTTGAACTGCTATGGGTCTTAAGTAAATCACTTACCAGCGCAAGGGAGTCCTTTCCCGACGCCTGAATCAACCTGAGCATAGATTGATCGTTTTCTGACCAATTAGGTTTTTCCAGCATCTTAGATACAGCAATGGTAATTCCGCCGATCGGTGCGCGAAGATCATGCGCAACGATTTTTATGATGTTGGCATTTTCTTCATAGCTCTGCTCTAAGGCTGTAAGCGCACTTTGCATTTGCAGGTTATAATCGCTGATTAGTTTATTTAAGTTCGTCAATTCATGAACATTCTTCTTCGATCTTTTTAAATTGTACCATGCCATCACGAGGATGATAAGGATTAACACGGAAAACACAATTATTGCTGAAAGGTAGGTGTTTTTCAACTGATTATTTTTGCTCAAAAGCTGTATTTTATCTTGCTGTGCTGACTGTTTTAATCCTTCATCCAAATCTTGCTCTGCCTGGTTTCTATTCACCACGTTTAAAGAATCCTGAAGAAAATGGTAACGTTTAAAAGCCCTGAAGGCTGCTTCGGTATTTTTTACTTTATCATAATATTTCCTTTTCGTGGCTAATAATTTTAGCACTAAATCATAATTATTCCCGCCCAGCGACCGTCGCCTATTCAAGTCGTATTCCACCGCTTGCAATAAGTCGTTTGCTTCTTTCATGCGAGCGAGCGTTATATATATGTCAGCCAGTAGCATCTGCGCATCTTTAGCCGCATGCAGATTATAACCAGGCCTGTTATTAATATCTATAGATTTTTTTAGGTAGCTTCCTGCAAGTTTATAGTCCTTTAATACTTTATAAGCCGACCCGAGGTTCCCATATAAGTAACCCCGCTGCGCTATTAAATACGTGCTTTGTTTCGGAACCAGGTTAATACTGCTGTCTATTTTGTCCAGGCCGGCTTTATCGTAAAAAATAGCGCTGTCAAGCAAATGCGCATAATCATAATATACAGCAATTTCCCCAAGTGCCCACGCCTGTTGATTAACCCTTGTCTCTAAAGGGCAGGATGCGCATTCGACCATGGATCTCTTTAAATAGCTAATGGCATGGCGATAATCCCCCTGGCGAAATTTTATCATCCCCATCCGGCTGCTTAGTTCATACGAGCTGCATGGATCTAAATTTTTTTCGGCAAATGAGCTGCCGGCATAAATGGCTTTAAGTGCTTCAGAATATTTATTTTCGGACATCAAAATATCGCCGTCCAGCATTAAAGTCCGCACATATTCTATTCCGTACTCCTTTTCATGATCTTTTAAAATGGCCAACATGCTGTCGGCATATAGCCGGGCTATTCGCGGGTTTGGCTTGGCCCAGTAATAATACTGTCCCTTTATACTATAATGCGACCATATATCGAGCATGTCCTTATGAGGAATGGCGGCGTAGGCGGAGTCGAAATACTTTATACCTCGTTCATATTCATATAAACTAAAATAATTTTGAGCCTGTGTCAACATTTCCTTGTCGAAATGATTTTTAACAGGCGCAGGCTTATCTTGCCTGCAGGATGATAAGGTACAGCATACACATAGTAGAAGAAATAAAGGAGGTATTTTTTCTAACCAGGTACCTGGAAAGATCAAAGCAACCCAACGCCTGTTAATAATATAAAACATTAGCTAAAGATTTACCATACTAAACTAACCGAATTTCTTGACAGCAGCATCACACTGCTGCTTCATAAAACAACTCTACACACATTGTCGTGCCATTAAAGGCTCGCTCTCGAAAACTATTTTACCACCATGCTGATCGCAGCACTGTTAAACTGCCGTTCCGTAAGGGAGCTCTATATGAAACAATGTGCCATTGGTCGATTTGCTTTCAAACCAAATTTTTCCCCCATGCATTTCTACGATCTGTTTTGAAATAGCCAGCCCGATACCGAAAGGCTGCTCGCCGATTGTTCCCGGTCTTTGAGCTTCTGTAAACATATCAAATATCTTGTCGTGCATGTTGTCCGGTATACCGATGCCACAGTCATCAACCGTGATCAGCACCATATCTTCCTTTTTAAGCATTAATACTTTAATAGTTGTGCCGGGGGGGCTGAATTTAATTGCATTGGCAATCAGATTACAAATTACCCTCCATATGTTGCCCCTGTTTACGAACGCTGTAAAATAACCTGCGTCCAGTTCAATCCGCTGTCTTTTTTCTTCCGCTTTTAAGCGCATGAAACTTACACAATATACGAGTAGCGAATACATGTCAACCGGCTCTTTTTTTATTTCTTTTGTACTGCTGTGAGTCTTAAGTAAATCACTTACCAGGGCAAGAGAATCCTTTCCCGAACTTTGAATCAACCTAAGCGTAGATTGATCGCTTTCCGACCAATAGGATTTTTCAAGCATCTTAGAGACTGTAATGGCAATTCCGCCTATCGGTGCGCGAAGGTCATGCGCAACTATTTTCATGATATTAGCATTTTCTTCGTGGCTCTGCTCCAGGGCTGTAAGCGCGTTTTGCATTTGCAGGTTATAATCGCTGATCACCTTGTTTAAGCTCGTCAATTCCCTAACATTTTTCGCCGATCTCCTTAAATTGTACCATGCCATCCCCAGGATGATGAGGATTAAAATTGAAAATACAATTATTGCTGAAAGGTAGGTGGTTTTCAACTCATCGCTTTCGTTCAATAAATCAATTCTGTAACGTTCACCTGTTTCCTTTAAGCCCTCGTCAAGATCAATACGTTCCAGGTCTTTTTTTGCTTCATTTAAAGAGTCACTAAAGAAATAATAGCTTTTGGCGTATTTGTATGCTTTTTCAGTGTCCTGTATTTTATCATAATATTCCCACTGTAATCTTCGCCACCGTAACAGGATATCATCATCAATGATTCCTTTTCCTCTTCCCGCATCCAAATCAATTTCAATTTGGTGCATCAACCGCTCAGCCTCCTTAAAATGTAAAAAGTTTATGTAGAGATGTGCTAATTTTATTTGTGCGGTTCTGGCATCCTCCTGGGGGTAACCGGGGCGATTATTGATATCAATGCTCGCTTTCAGATATCTTTCAGCAATGTCGTATTTTCCCAAAGCGCTGTAAGTGCCACCGAGATTTCCATAAACTACCCCCCGTGCCATTTCTGCGAACCTGGCCTTACCGGAAAAGAGGTTGACATTTTGATTAATATAAGTCAATGCTTTTTTATAATAGAAAATGGCGCTATCCAATTTGCCCGCCTTTTCAAAGCACAGCGCGATGGTATTGAGGCTGGATTGTTGAGCCTCGCCTATTGTGCCTTTGCAATAACTGTTCTCAATTATACATTTCTTCATATAAGGAACAGCGTTCAGGTATTTTCCCTGGCGATACAGTGTTATACCTAACCTGCTTGTTAAACCATAGGAGCTGCAAAGATCAAGATGGCTCTCGGCGAACAATCTTCCGTCATAATAAGATTGAAACGCTTGTTCATATTTCTTTTCAGCTATTAAAATATCGCCATTCATTATTAAAGTACGCACG
>JABDCF010000076.1:18138-22741 GCA_013288235.1 Bacteroidota bacterium
TTACCCTTTAGGATGGTAAACATACTATCAACATAAAGTTTGGCCCTGTTTGGTTTCTGTTTATAAAGTAAAAAATAAGTGACCTTAGCTTCATATTTTGACCAAATATCAAAAATACCGGGGTTGGGAAAAACGGCGTAAGCTGAATCGAGATAAGCGTTACCGCGGTCAAACTGATTCGCGCTGAACAAAGACTTTACTTTTTCTATAACTCGGCTGTCGCTATGGGTTTTACTATCCGGCTGTGTTGTGTGTTTACAAGAAAAATTGATAACGGAGCAGAATAGAAAAATGCATAAACAACCTCTGCCGGCTATTCGGATACGGCCGGAAAATAATTTTGTATAATGTTGTTTATTAATAAAACTCATTGGTTAGTGCAAATGATCCCTTCGTTCAATAAATAAAGGATTACGTCTTCATGCTAATAATTAGTCTCTAATTCAAATATTGAATAGGCAATTCTACATGGAACATAGTTCCGGCAATAGGTTTTTTATCTTCAAACCAAATTTTCCCTCCGTGCATTTCTACTATCTGTTTGGATATCGCCAGTCCGATGCCAAACGGTTGCTCCCCTTTTGTTCCTCGCCTTTTAGCTTCCGTAAACATGTCAAATATTTTGTCCTGCATGTTGTCCGGTATCCCGATGCCGCAATCATCAACCGTGATCAGCACATTATCTTCCTTTTTAAGCATTAATACTTTAATAGTTGTACCGGGAGGGCTGAATTTAATGGCATTGGCGATAAGATTACAAATCACCCTCCATATGTTGCCCCTGTTTACAAATGCTGTAAAGTGCCCCGCGTCCAGTTCTATCGTTTGCCCTTTTTCTTCCGCTTTTAAGCGCATAAAACTTACACAATATGTTAACAACGAATACATGGCGACCGGCTCTTTTTTTATTTCTTTTGAACCGCTATGCGTCTTAAGTAAATCACTTGTCAGCGCAAGGGAGTCCTTTCCAGAGGCCTGAATCAATCTGAGCATAGATTGATCGTTTTCTGACCGATTGGGTTTTTCGAGCATTTTAGACACAGCAATGGTAATTCCGCCGATGGGTGCGCGAAGATCATGCGCAACTATTTTTATGATGTTGGCATTTTCTTCATAACTCTGTTCTAAGGCCGTAAGTGAACTTTGCATTTGCATGTTGTAATCGCTGATTAGCTTATTTAAGCCTGTCAATTCATGAACATTCTTCCTCGATCTTTTTAAACTGTACCATGCCATCACCAGGATGATGAGGGTTAGAACAGAAAAAACAATTATTGCTGAAAGGTAGGTGGTTTTCAACTCATTATTTTTGCTCAAAAGCTGGATTTTATATTGCTGTGCTGTCCGTTTTAATCCTTCATCCAAATCGACTGCTTCAGCAAGTTGGTTAGCGCTGTTTGTAGAATCCTGTAGGATTTTGTAGCGTTTAAAAGCATTGTAGGCCTCGTGCGTGTTTTTTATCTTATCAAAATACTCCCATTGTAATTTTAGTAAATTTGACATGAGTTCCCCCATATTCCTACCCTCTGCCTGCCATCTTTTCAGATCTTTTTCTATCGCTTTCAGCAAATTGTTTGCCTCGCCGAGGCGCGAGGATTTAATATACAAGCCGGCCAATCGTAATTGTGCAACTTTTGCAGCATTCTGGCTGTAATTGGGCCGGTTATTAATAGCTATACTTTTTTTGAGATACACTTCGGCAAGCATATAATCTTTTGAATCAATATAAACTTCACCAAGGTGGAGGTATTGGAAACCTTTAATTGCTATTAAATACTTGCTTTGTTGCGGCAACAGACTCAAATACCTATCCGCAGTATCGAGGTTAGTTTTAAAGTAATAAACAGCGCTGTCGGGTAAGTGCGCACTTTTATAACAGACTCCGATAACGTTAAGGATCCATGTCTCACTATTAGCCCTTGATTCCAGGGGGCAGGACGTGCTTGCAGCCATAGATTTCTTAAAATACGCAACTGCGCCAAGATAATCTCCTTGTTTAATTTTTAAGCTCCCCATCCGGTTGATGAGCTCACAGGAACTGCATCGATCCAGGTTTTTTTTAGCGAATAAACTACCGTCATAAAACATCTTATATGCTTCGCCATACTTGTTTTCAGACATTAAAATATCGCCGTTTAGCATTAACGTTCGCAAGTATTCCGTTCCATACTCCTGCTCGTGATCTTTTAAAAGCATCAGCATGCTATCGACATATAACTGGGCTACATGTGGCTCTGGCTTAGCCCAATAAAAATACTGAGCTTTTATAATATAATGCGACCATATATCGAGAAAGTCCTTATGAGGGATAACAGCATATGCTGAATCAAAATATCTGATACCGCGCGCATATTCGTTAACGTCGAAATAATTTTCCGCCTCTATAAGTATTGGCCTTTCAAAATGGGGCTTAAAATGCTGGGGCTTGTTTCGTTTACATGAAAAGTTAAAAATGAAACAGGCTAAAAAAATGAATAAACATTTTCTTTGGACTGATGAAAAGCCACCTAATAATTGCCTGGTATAATATTGCTTACTAATAATCCTCATCGCCCTTTTATACTTCACACCTTTAAACCAAAATTAAAATTTACCCTTTAATTTAAGTATTGAATAGGCAATTCCACGTGAAACATGGTTCCGTTAATGGGCTTACCTTCAAACCATATCTTCCCGCCATGCATTTCTATTATTTGTTTGGAAATGGCAAGTCCGATACCAAAGGGTTGCTCACCGGTTGTTCCCTGTCTTTTGGCTTCCGTAAACATGTCAAATATTTTTTCGTGCATGTTGTCAGGTATGCCAATACCACAGTCATCAACAGTGATCACCACTTTATCTTCCTTTTTAAGCATTAATACTTTAATAGTTGTACCGGGAGGGCTGAACTTAATGGCGTTTGCTATAAGGTTACAAATCACTCTCCAAATTTTACCCCTGTTTACAAATACAGTAAAATGACCTGCGTCCAGTTCAATCCGTTGTCCTTTTTCTTCCGCTTTTAAGCGCATAAAACTTACACAATATACCAGGAGCGAATACATGGCAACGGGCTCTTTTTTTATTTCTTTTGAACTGCTATGCGTTTTAAGTAAATCACTGACCAGGGTAAGGGAGTCCTTTCCGGAAGTCTGAATTAATCTGAGCGTAGATCGATCGCTTTCTGACCAATTGGATTTTTCGAGCATTTTAGACACAGCAATGGTAATTCCGCCGATCGGTGCGCGAAGATCGTGCGCAACTATTTTTATGATGTTGGCATTTTCTTCATAGCTCTGCTCCAGGGCAGTAAGCGCATTTTGCATTTGCAGGTTATAATCGCTGATTACCTTGTTTAGGCCCGTCAATTCCCGAACATTCTTCCTTGATCCCGTTAAATTATACCACGCCATCGCCAGGATAATAAGGATTAAAATAGAAAACACAATTGTTGCTGAAAGATAAGTCGTTTTCAATTGATTGCTTTTGCTCAATAAGTCAATATTGTAATGTTGCTCGGTTTCCCTCAGGCCTTCGTCAATATTCGCATTTTCCAGGGCTTTTCGGGTTTCATTTAAAGAGTCCCGAAAGGAATAGAAGTTTT
Organism: Bacteroidota bacterium; assembly: GCA_013288235.1. GTDB lineage: Bacteria > Bacteroidota > Bacteroidia > Sphingobacteriales > Sphingobacteriaceae > Mucilaginibacter. The sequence continues at coordinate 21,722 of JABDCF010000076.1, forward strand.
TGGCAAAACCGTACGCTTTTTGAGTATCGCGTATTCTGTCATAATATTCCCAAAGCAATTTTTTCCACCTATACTGAATAGTATCGTCAATAAATCCCTTCCCTTTTCCGGCTTTCCATTCGGCATCAATTTGGTGCAACAGGCTATCGGTCGCTTTAAAATGTCCATAGCTGATATATAAATTAGCCAATTTTAGCTGTGCAGTTTTGGCATCCTCCTGCGCATAGCCAGCACGATTATTAATTTTAATACTTGCCTTAAGGTATTGTTGCGCAAGGTTATAATTCTTGATGGCGCTGTAGGTCCCACCAAGATTTCCGTACACTATGCCGCGCTCTATGTCGGCAAAGGCGCCTTTTGGAAATTTTTGATCAATATAAATCAGCCCCTTTTTATAGTAATATATGGCGCTATCAGGCATATTAGCCTTTTCAAAGCACAGTGCAATGGTATTGAGTGTCGCCACCTGACTCGCCGCTATATCACCGCTGCAATGGCTCTCCTCATCTATCGCCCTCTTCAGGTAGGGAACTCCTCTGAGATAATTTCTCTGGTGGTAGAGTTCTGCACCTAACTGATTATTGAATTGGGCAGAGTTGCACGGATCCAGGTTGTTTTGAGCAAATAAACTGCCATCATAATACGATTGCAACGCTTCCTCAAACCTGTTTTCAGCCATCAAAATAGTCCCGTTTACCATTAAAGCATGTGCGTATTCAACACCGAATTCTTTTTCGTGACCCTTTAGAACATACCGCATACTATCAGCGTATAGCTTTGCCATGGCGTATGTGCCTTTAAAATAAAAATAATAATTGGCCTTAACATCATATTTTGTCCAAATATCAAAAGTGCTTGCGTTAGGCAAAGAAGCAAGAACTGAATCGAAATGAGCCACGGTGCGGTCGGTCGGATTCGCAGCATACAAAGCCTTTGCTTTTACTATCGCCGGGTTAGCGGTATGGGGCTTAGGGTAGTTTTGCTCGGGGTGTTTACAAGAAAAATTGAAAACAAAGCACA
>JABDCF010000076.1:22751-22908 GCA_013288235.1 Bacteroidota bacterium
TGCTTCCTTGCACTTTATACTTTTAAATCAATAAGTAATGACGAAACTTGCTATCGTCATTAACAATAATAATGTTGAATGCATGCAAAAACAGAAATGTCAACAAACCGGGGAGTACGCAAAGCCGTGACCAAATACGGTCAATGACTCCGTTGCT
>JABDCF010000077.1 GCA_013288235.1 Bacteroidota bacterium
TTGTGCTATCCGTCAACAAAGCGGAATGGTGATTTACGTAACCCTATAGGTAATGGAGTGATTTCAGATGTCGGATTTTCGATGTCGGATATGGGAGTTTGATGCAATAACTTCAACGCGCCTGTACTATGGTGCTTTGTTTAGCTTCAAATTTCCTCATTACCGTTTCATAAATTACTTTAAGCCATATTAATACACAGGGAAGGGCTTTTAGTTTATACGGGATTATATAATGCACCCGTACATATTTGGGGAACAGATCGGAAGGGGACAGGCTGGTAACTATTAGCGCAAATACCAGCAGGCCTATCTCAAACCCTGTAAAAGGCCTGTCAAGGTTCATGAACCAGATGGCAACTCCTGCAAAAGCAATGATATAGGTCGGCGATTCGGATGAGCTGCTGAATATGATTACGAAAATTAAAGTAGAAGCCAGCAGCAATAGCTGGTATTGAATATTATTATAAAGCTTTACCCGTAAATACCAAAGCGCAAACAGCAGCATGCCGGGGATAAGTACAGTTAGGTTTGATAGTTGCCTGTAATTAAAAATGTTACGGATAAGCCCCATCGCCGAAATATCCTGCAAGCTTGGACCGATATTGTACATGTTTTTTGCTAACAGGTCGCCGTACCAGTCGTGGTATGTTTTTATTATATATGATGGCGAGGAGATAAGCATCGGTAGCAAAAACAAAATAACCGACCAAAATAATAAGCTTAAAATAAACTTCGGTTTGTTTTGTGAAAGAAAAAAGAAAGCGAGCCCTACGATTCCGTAAAGTTTAATGAACGTGCCTAAAACGATAACAAAAGCGGCCCAGAAATCTTTTTTATCTCTTATAAATATAAAACTTAATATAATTAAAGCGCCGATCAATGGGTTGATCTCAACGTTTGACGAGGATGTCATAAGCTCGTGAGCGCACATGAGCAAGATAATCACATAATAGTTTTCTTTTAAAGGCAGCCGTTTAATGGCGATATATAAAACCCAGGCATTGAACATTACCCAAAGTATCACGCCAACGCCATCAGGCAATAGGGCAAATGGAGCCATTAAAAGTGCAAAAACCGGGCCATAGTGGTACACATCATGTGCGGGCCCGCGGAGTTGCCCAAATGGTGTGTGCTGATGTATTGTGTTAATGTATCCTGATTTATATATAAGATAGTTATCGTGTATATGATTAAGGGCCACACTTTTAACAACAGCAAACAAACTCAAGCCAAAATATAAAGTAAATACAAAAGGTTTGTTGGTTACAAGTTTGGCGAGTTTTGACATTGGCGATTATTAATCGGATTGGATGCAAATATAGCAAACGGCTTTATATCGTATTTAATTAACCCGTTTAGTTAATTGGCAAACCAATAGTAAATTCGGCGCCCTGGCCCTCCGCACTGTTAACGGTTAGTGTGCCCCCATGCCCCTTCACAACTATATCATAGGTTAACGAAAGACCCAGCCCTGTACCCTCCCCGGTAGGCTTGGTGGTAAAAAATGGCTGCATGATCTTATCTTTTATTGAGTCGGGTATCCCGGTACCATTATCTTTAACTTTGATCACAACATGGTCGTTTTCAATTGATGTTTGTACCGATACCTCGGGTTTAAAACCGCTCCCTGCAACTTTCTTTTTTTCGTTTACTGCATAAAACGCATTATTAAACAGGTTAATTAACACGCGTCCTATATCCTGCTGAACGATATTTATTTTTGGCGCGCTGGAGTCAAAGTTTGTGTTTAATACAGCATTGAATGCTTTATCCTTAGCCCGCAAGCCATGGTACGAGAGGCGGAGGTACTCATCTGCAAGGGCGTTTATATTTGTCGGCTCTTTTGCACCGCTGCCCGATCTGCTGTGTTGCAGCATTCCTTTTACTATGCCATCGGCACGTTTGCCGTGCATGTTTATTTTTTGCTCATTTAGTTTAATGTCTTCGGCTATCGACCTAACCTCTTCATAATTTCCTGCCGTAATTTCAAGCTGCAATTCGTCTATCAATTCGGCATTCACTTCCGAAAAATTGTTTACAAAGTTTAATGGATTTTGTATCTCATGGGCAATGCCGGCGGTCAACTCACCAAGAGAAGCCATTTTCTCCGACTGAATAAGCTGGTTTTGTGCGTTTTTTAAATCGATAAATGCCTTTTCCAGGTTGTCGCGCTGTGCCTCTATTTCTTCTTTTTGCTGTAAAACTTCTTCGGTGCGCACATGTACCTTATGCTCAAGCAAGCGTTTATCATGCATCAATTTACGCGACCTGAAATAGACAAAAAACCAAATAGTGCCTACAAACAAAACAACGTAAATAATGCAGGCCCACCACGTTTGCCACCACGGCGGACTAATGGTAAAACTTAAATATGCCGTGGGGCTCCAGTCGCCATCATCGGTTTTGGCAGTTACTTCAAAAGTATATTTGCCCGGGGCAAGGTTGTAGTAACTTTTGCTTGATAATGAGGACGTTACTGTGTTCCATTCTTTGTCGGCGCCCGCTAAACGGTATTGATACCAGGTAGTATCGTGGGCGGTTAAATTTAAAACGCCATAACTAAACTGCACATAGTTTTGATTATAAGGTAATTGTAAATTTACCGGTAAGTTATAGGGCCCCGTTATATTATCCCACGATAATTTATTTGCAATTGCAGGTTTATCACCCGTAAAATATTGATGGCCATCCATAACATTTATACCCATAATGTACACGGGAGATACCGTCGTGTCTTTTTTGGAGAGGTCGTATATCGAAATACCGTTGTCGCCCCAGCAATAAAGGCCATTATGGGTGATCATGTCCGTTAAGAAATACCCTGTATTTATTTTAGCAAGCCCATACCTGGCTCCGAATGAAGTGGTTATCCACTTGCTACCGGATAACAAGCCATCAGCCGTTGGGTCAATTACTGTAATGCCCTTTAAAGTACTCGCATAAATGCGATGGTTATATTTTAAAAGTGAGGTTAGCTGTTTATTGATAAGGCCCTGTTTTGTTGAAAAAAGCACCAGGTGGCTATTTAATTTGTCCGCAATAAAAATTCCCTCTTGTGTTCCTATCCAAACATTACCATAATCGTCAGCAAGCAAAGTTTTATTGCCTTTACCCGCATTCAGAGTTTTTACAACCTTTAGGTCCTGGCTGATTTTATAAACGTCGTCCGCTGTGCTTAACCAGACATCACCCTGGTTATCCTGTTTTACATCTACAATGCTCATGTGGTCGAGCCCCTGTGCTTTGCCAATGTGTTTAACTGTTTGGTTAACGGGATCGTATACATCAAGTCCGTTATTGAGCCCACCCAGCCAGATGTTGCCCTTATTATCTACCATCACAGCCTGGATAGCCCGGTCGCTAAGCCCTTCTTTTACGCCAAGATGCGTTATTGTTGTACGTGAAGAGTCTATTATGTCAATTCCGCCATTACTGGCAAGGAATATTTTATTATGTTGCACGGTTATATTTTGAATCGTGTCATTACACAAGCCCTCTGCAACGCCCAGGCGACGATAGGTTTTGTTTTTTCTATCGATGATATTTATTCCATTCGATGCCGAGCCTTCCCATATCAGGCCATCTGTATCTTCGCTTAAGGCAGATACGGGAATGTTACCGATATGCTGCTGTAAATTATTGATGTAGCCCAATTCATTTAAACCTTTCAACGTGGGTATCCAGGCTTGCCCTTTTTTATCCGGCCATATATTTAATACAAAATCGTCGGTTAACCCATTCGCCTTTTTAATATTCTGCAAAGTTTGCTTTGTCGGGTCTATAATAGCAAGCCCCTTTTTTTGCGAGGCTACCCAAATCCTTCCATTGATATCTTCCGAAAAACCTATCAATGGATTTTTCTTAAAAAAATCCTGTCCCTTAGTGGTTTTTAATGAACCCGTTGAAGGGTTAAATATATTGGCGCCGATGTTATTCATCCAGATATTGCCGTTGTGGTCGCAAAACAGGTTACCGGTAGTGTCTGATCCTAACCCGCTTGATTTTGAAAGGGTTTTAATTTTCTTTGTTAAGGGGTTTATAATGTTGACGCCATTGTTTGTGGCTATCCAAACCTGGCCTGATTGGTCCATCGTTAAACCGTTTACGGAGCTGTTTGTCAAGCCCCTCGTCCCATCAAGCCATTTAGTTGAAAGTGTTTTCGGATCGATAATATTTATACCATTTGGGGTAGATGAGCTTTCCCATATCCGCTGTTGCTTGTCCTGTAACATATAGCACAGGTTGTTTCTTGCATTAGCCACGGACGCCATCTTGCTTAATGTCCTTTTTTTAATATCAAGTATAGTCAATCCACCGTTTAACGTGCTTATCCACAGCCGACCCCGGCTATCTTCAAACATCCCTATAAAAAGGGTATCTAATGGCCCGCTGACATACAATAACAGGTTTTCTCCATCATAACGGTAAAGCCCCTGGTTCGTGGCTATCCATAAAAAATTTTGTCTGTCGGTAAATACGCACGTGGCCACATTCCCTTGCAGACCTTGTGCTTCGCTTAATTCAAAAAGCAAAAGATTTGCATCTTTCAAATTTGGTTGGCCGGGCTTTATCAATTTTGGCGCTGGTAATTTGGTAGTAAAAAGCCTTAACGGTGTTGATGGCAGCTTGTCAATGTCAAAATTCTTCGCGGGCAAAGCACTATAGCTGGTTTTTGTTTCTTCAGTTTCATAATGAACAGGCCTTGAGGCCGCTGTGTCATATGACCGGACGGGTAATGTACTGAAGGCAAGTGTTTTTACAACCGGGTGAACAGTTGTCGTTTTTACAGTCGTGGGGTCGACGTTTTTAACCTTATCAAATTTCAACGGCTGTACAACGGGTTGCTGATACTCCGTTTGGGCTGGTAGTGTATCTCTTTCAGAATTATTTATACACGATGAAAAGGCAACTCCGATAAGCAGCGGAACATATAGGAATGTTTTGATATTTTTCATCAGTAAATTACGGTTGAAATAATTGGCTTAAGTAACCAATTTATCAGGTAAAAAACAAATTGATTACGCAAGTAGCATAGATTTAAAAATACCCTTAACCTGAAAATAAAAAGTGCCCTTTTGGGGGCACTTTTTAACTACAAAAACTAAATAAACATTGGAAAATATCAGAAAGCTTCAGCCGCCTGTTTAACTTCGGCTGCTAAGTTTACACCAGCAAGCTGGTCGGCGAAAGCTATAAATGCTTTATTTTGGGCGATAAGTTGTTGGTTATCGATAAGATTTTGAAGATTAATTTTTCCGATAACAAACTTGTAACTGCCCGAATAATACCGTTCGTGGATATGGGCGAAGCTTAAAGCGTCCACCAGGCTTTCATCTTCGTAACGTAAATAAATATTCAACTCGATATTATTTGTAAAATTGAGATTGGTGCGCTCTTTTGCTTTTTTGTATTCGTATTGATAATCATAACGCAAAGCTGCAATATCCGATAGTACAGCCGAGCCGGTTGGGTGCCCGCCTGCGCCTTTACCAAAAAAGAACTGCTGATCAGCAAACGCGGCCTGTACTATTACACCGTTGTATTCGTATTCAACATTGTACAAAAACTCTTTATCGTTCACAAATTTCGGTAATACAAATAAGGCTACATGATGATCGTCAAGCTCTTTGGCAACCGGCACAAGCTTGATTTTAAGGTTTTTTTCGCGGGCGTATTGCAGGTCGTTTGCCGCAAGGTTTTGTATACCCAAGTTAAATACTTCATCCGGCTGTACCACAACGCCATAGGCATGTGCGGCAGCAATTACCAGTTTATATTTAGCATCAAAACCGCCCACATCGCTGGTGGGGTCAGTTTCGGCAAAGCCAAGGTCTTGCGCCTGTTTTAATGCACTGTCATAGTCAAGGTTTTCAATGTAGCCTTTTGAAAGTATGTAATTTGATGAGCCGTTAAATATTCCGCTGATGGAATGCAGCAACTCATTGTCATAATACTCCTCAAGGTTACGGATGATAGGGATACTGCCGCAAACAGCGCCTTCATACAATAACGAAGTGCCATGTTTCTGCTGCAGTTCTATCAACTCACTCAAATGCAGCGCGATCATTTTTTTACTGGCTGATACCACGTTTTTACCCGAGCTTAAAGCCCTTGATACAATTTCAAAGGCTGCTTCAGTATCATTTATCAGCTCAACAATGGTGTTTATTTCCGGGTTATTAAGCAGTTCGTCCCGTTCAGTAGTAAACAAATGGGGGGGGAGCGAACGTTGTTTATGTGCATCCTTTATGGCAATCTTAACGATCTCGAGGTTTAAATGCTTGGTTTTGATGATATCATACAAGCCCTGGCCAACCACGCCAAAGCCAAATAATCCTATATTTAATTTTTTACTCATTATGCTGTACGTTGCAATTCAATTATTTTTCCTTTTACGTCCGTTTTAAAAAAGGACGTTATTATGTTTGTTAATGCTTCTGTTTCAATTAAAAATCCATCATGGCCATAAAATGAATCAAGCGCGGCAAAAGCCGACTTGGGGATATGCCTGAATAAATATTCCTGTTCTTCTATCGGGAACAAAACATCCGATTTAATACCGATCACCAATGTTCGGGCCGTTATCAGGCTCAATGCTTTTTCAATGCCATGCCTGCCCCGACCTACATTATGTGAGTCCATGCTTTTTGATAAATACCAATAGCTGTAGGCATTAAACCTGTTTACCAGTTTTTGCCCCTGGTAATTTTGGTAGGAGGCTGCTTTATAGTCATCAACCAGGTTATCTTTTTCTTCCTGCTGTGTAATGCCATACGTTTTATAGTTGCGATAGGATAGTAAGGCAATACTCCTGGCGGCCTTTAATCCTTTTTGGCCGCCGTTTGGCGTACCGGTATAAAAAGTACGGTCGGCGCTTATAGCAAGTCGTTGCGATTCGTTAAATGCAATTCCCCATGGCGAATGTTTGGCGTTAGTGGCTATTAAGATGAGATTTTTAATAAATCCTGGGTCCATTATTGCCCACTCAACGGCTTGCTGTCCACCTAAAGATCCACCTAAAAGTATTTCGATGTGATTGATTTGCAGATGTTCGGCTAATAATTGATGTGCCTTTACGATGTCCCTTACTGTAAATTGAGGGAATGCTAAATAATATGGCAACCCCGTAACAGGATTTACGCTCAACGGATTAGAACTGCCGTATGACGAGCCAAGTATGTTTGCGCAAACTATAAAATAGTCATCCGGGTTAAAATAATTATTCTCGCCAAATAGCCCTTTCCACCAATCAAAAACATCCGAGTTTGCAGTGAGGGCATGGCATACCCACACTACATTATCCCGGTTTTTATTCAACGTACCATAGGTATTAAAACCTATTTCAAGTTCCTGTAACTGCTGTCCTGATTCAAGCCTGAATGGCTTATTGTACTTATATGTTTCTATACTCATTATTCTTTGTCATCGATGCCTCACGCTACAGGGCGGGCATCTTCTTTAACTAAGCCCCCCTATGCCAGCTCCGCAGCTAACTCGCTTACTTTGGCAAAAGCCTGCTCAAAGTCGGCTTTAATATCATCAATATGCTCCAGGCCTACAGCTACGCGTAGTTGGTTTGGCAATACCCCTGCCGACAACTGTTCTTCATCCGAAAGCTGCTGATGCGTAGTTGCCGACGGCTGGATAATAAGTGTTTTAGCATCGCCAACATTGGCCAGGTGACTCACTAATTTTAAATTATCTATAACCTGGCTTGCATTTTCTTTATCCCCTTTAATTTCAAAAGAAAGTACTGCGCCAAAACCGTTTTTCAAATATTTTTTTGCCAAAACATGATGCGGCGATGAGGGCAGGCCGGGGTAGCTTACACTGGTAACAAGCGGGTGCTGCTCAAGCCACTTAGCCAGCTCAAGCGCATTATCGACATGGCGCTGAACGCGCAGCGACAATGTTTCTAATCCCTGTATATTCAACCATGAATTAAATGGTGATTGGGATGGGCCAAAATCACGCAGCCCTTCTACCCGGGCGCGGATAATAAACTGGATATTGCCGAATGGGCCGCCTATGCCAAATACGGCGGCAAACACCAACCCATGGTAACCTTCGGATGGTTCGGTAAACTGCGGGAACTTACCGTTGCCCCAGTTGTAATTACCCCCATCAACAATCACTCCGCCAATACTTGTACCGTGACCGCCTATCCATTTGGTAGTAGATTCAACCACAACGTTAGCACCATGTTCAAGCGGGCGGAACAAATAACCGCCGGCACCAAAGGTATTGTCAACTATCAAAGGCAGGTCGTGTTTTTTGGCTAAGGCCGACACCTTTTCAAAATCGGCAATATTGTAACCTGGGTTGCCAATTGTTTCCAGGTAAATGGCTTTCGTTTTTGCATCGATATGTTTTTCAAGGCTTTCAGCGGTGTCATTCTTCGCAAAACGCACATCGATACCCAGGCGTTTAAAGGCTACTTTAAACTGGTTGTAGGTGCCGCCATAAAGGAAAGGCGAGCTAACAAAATTATCACCTGCCTGTAGTATGTTGTTTAAAGCAATAAACTGGGCCGCCTGACCCGATGCCGTTGCCAAAGCGGCAACGCCGCCCTCTAAAGCAGCTATGCGTTTTTCAAAAACATCAGTGGTGGGGTTCATTAAACGGGTGTAGATGTTACCAAACTCCTTTAATGCGAACAGGTTTGCGCCATGTTCGGCATTTTTAAATACGTATGAGGTAGTTTGATAAAGTGGTACTGCACGTGCACCTGTTTCGCCAACCTCCTGGCCGGCATGTAATTGTAGGGTTTCGAATTTTAAATTGGCAGACATGATTTTAAGATTTTTTATGGTTTATATTTTTTCTATAGATTTAATGGATTAAGTACAATTGGAGATGAAACCCCTTTTGCGGAACACGTACATTTTCAGGAAAAAGAAAAGTAAAACGTGTAAGGCTTAGCGACAGCAACACATACACATATGGCTGTTAGCATAGCTATAGCAATACGCTGGTTTTGTGTGGCTGGTTGCCTTAAAAATGTTTTGAAGAATGTTGTAAATCAATTTTTTCATGGTTATTAATTTATATTCCCCGGTGTTATTTGCCGGGACAGGAATTGGCACCTTCTCCAAATTGAAGGGTTGCCAGCGGGTCATTGAGCCTGATCTCTCGCCGCTTCTTTATAAACCAAAACCTGTGTGAGAGGTAATGATCATTGGTATTGCTACCAAATTTTGTTCCAAAGATAAGGGGATAGGATTGACTTTTCCAAATTTAATTTCTTTTTTGAGCGAAAAGCTAAAAGCAGAAAGCAAAAAGCTATTTATGAGCGGAAAGCTAAAAGCATAAAGTCCAAAGCTTTTGCTTCTGCTTAAATACTTAGCGTTGTACTTTCAGCTTTTAGCTTTCAGCTTTTAGCTTTCCGCCCCCAATGACGCAAAACGCCCCTTACATTGTCGTTTTTACACCCAGATAGTGTTGTTATTTCAACTTACCTTTGGTTAATCAATTTAAAAACTATGGAAGCAAAAGAGCTATTATTAGCACAGTACGATCTTCATGACACGTTATTTAACAACGTTATCTTGGATATAAATGATGAAGAAGCAAATAGGAGGCTGGCGCCGGGCATTAATAATGTCAATTGGCTGGCCGGTCATTTAGTGTGGGGTCAGCGGGGCCTCGCCAAACTGGGCGGCGTGCAAAGGGATATAGCCTGGATCGATCTTTACGACAGCCAGATTTCCCAACCTCCGTCACCTGAACTTAAAGCGCCATCGATGGAAGAAATAAAAGATGTGTGGAACCGGTATTCATCTGCTATACGCGAGGGGCTCGAAAAACTCTCCGATGAAGAATTAAATGCACCATTTGAATTTCCACTTCCAGCATTTCGTACCCAGGAAGGCTTCTGGGCTTTCATTAACCATCACCAGGCTTACACCATTGGCCAAATTGGTATTTTAAGGAGGGCGTTGGGTAAGGAAGCTATGAAGTATTTTTAAGAGAAAGGTTAAAGGTTAAGGGTAGGACAAAAACCTTTTACCTTTCGCCTTTTACCTTTTTACTTGGCGCAACCGGCCAGTCACATTGTCGTATTTACACCTATTTAATGCTGTTATTTTACCTAAGTTTGATCAACCAAATTTAAAAACCATGTCATCAAAAAAACAATTACTGCCACAGTACGACCTGCATAATGTATTGTATAACAATGTTATTGCAGACATCAGCGACGAGGAAGCTAACAGATGTATAGCCGACCCGATGAACAGCGTTAAATGGCTGGCAGGCCATCTTTTATGGGCGCAGGGAAATTTGGCCAACATAGGCGGTGCAAAAATAGACGTTAAGTGGCGCGACCATTTTCACACAAAACAAGGTGACTCCCCCGAAGATTCTAATGCCCCGCCAAGTGAACTGCCCACTTTAGAACAAATCAAAAACAAATGGAACGAAGACGCTCCGGTAATAAGAAAGGGTTTAGAAGACCTTCCCGAGGCAGCACTTGAAACTGTGATCGCGATACCCCATCCAATTTTACCATTCGATAATACATTGGCGGGCTTATGGGCATTCATCAACCATCACCAGGCCTATACTATTGGCCAGATAGGCATACTGAGACGAGGGTTGGGTAAGGATGCAATGAAATACTCTTAGGAAGCAAAAAGCCAAAAGCTAAAAGCAAAAAGCTTTGGACTTTCTGCTTTTAGCTTTGAGCTAAGCAAGGGCTTGTGACAGGTCATCCATCAAATCATCAATATGCTCCAATCCAACAGATACCCTTAATAAATTAAAAGGTGTTTTGGTATCGGGGCCTTCAACGGTGGCGCGGTGTTCAATAAGGCTTTCAACACCGCCTAAGCTCGTGGCGCGTGTAAATAATTTTAAGCTGTTTATTACCCGGCTGGCTTCATCCTGGCCACCTTTTACGCAAAAGGATAGCATACCGCCAAAGCTGCTCATCTGCGCTTTCGCGATTTCATGCTGCGGATGCGATGGCAAACCCGGGTACATCACACTTTCGACTTTGGGGTGTTTTTCAAGAAACACTGCCAATAATTGCGCGTTATGTACATGTCCGCGAACGCGGTACGGCAGTGTTTTTATGCTTCGCGCCAGCATATAGCAATCAAGCGGGGAGGGGATGGCGCCGCCATATTCCTGTACCTGGCGTATTTTTAGCCACCAGTCGCTTTTTTCTCTGGTTATTAAAGCGCCGCCCATCAGGTCGCTATGGCCGCCAAAATATTTTGTGGCCGAATGCATAACTAAATCTACACCCAGGGCAAGTGGTTGCTGACAAATTGGTGTTGCAAAAGTGTTATCACAGGCTACTTTTATGCCATTTTTATGGGCGATAGCAACCACTTTTCTTATATCCGTAATTTTTAACAGCGGGTTTGACGGCGTCTCGATCCAAATTAAACCTGTTTCGGGCTTCAAATGATCTAATAAAACCCGGCTGTCATTTACATCAATAAAATCAAATGTCAATATGCCTGCAAATAAAAGTTTAAGCTGGTTACGCAGGCCATGGTACATATCTTCCGGCGCAATAACATGTGTGCCTGGCGGCAGCGACTGAAAAACCGACATCCCAGCGGCGTTGCCTGATGAAAAGGCCGCAGCATCAGCTCCGCCTTCCAGTTTTGCCAGTACATTTTCAAGCAGGGCGCGGTTGGGGTTGCTGGCACGGCTATAGACATGCCCGCCTGGGTAAGTGCCATCTTCGGCACGCTCAAAGGTGGTTGATAGTACTATTGGTTGGATAACGGCTTTTGAGGTTTCATCAACATGGTTGCCGGCGTGGATGGCAATGGTTTCGATTTGCATGAGGATATTGTTTTTTGCAAACTTATTAAAAACGGTAATGCAGAAGTGCAATATTTACATCTTTATATATTTTTGTGATGATAATGACAATAAAACCTTTGTCCAACATTCAATTCAAATCTTACATCCCCATTACCTAAACATTTCCTATTTTTACAGAAATTTTTTTGAATGGAAGCTGAGGAGAATTTACAACTATTGCTGCAGAATCCACATTTACCTGCTGATTTAAAAAATATTGCCGAAAAGGTATTGCGCAGTGAGCGCATCACCTTTGATGAAGGCGTTTTGCTATACGAAAAGGGCGAGCTTGGCTACCTCGGCGTTTTGGCCAATTTTATCCGCGAAAAGCGCCACGGAAGTAAAACCTATTTCAATCGTAATTTTCATATCGAGCCTACCAACCTATGTGTGTACGACTGTAAATTTTGTTCGTATTCCAGGCTGATAAAACAACGTTCGGAAGGGTGGGAGTACACCATGGACGAGATGCTGGATATGGTAAAAAAATACGATGGCGAGCCTGTCACTGAAGTGCATATTGTTGGCGGTGTGTTGCCGCAATATGATGTAGCTTTTTACAGCGAACTATTCAGTAAAATAAGGGAACATCGCCCGGAATTACATATAAAAGCATTAACCCCGGTTGAATATCACTATATTTTTAAAAAAGCCAAAATTGATTATGCCACAGGCATGAAGCTGATGTTTGATGCAGGCCTGCAATCGATACCCGGCGGCGGGGCTGAGATTTTTCACCCGGAAATAAGGGAGCAAATTGCGAAAGACAAATGTACTGCCGACCAATGGCTGGCTATTCACGAAGAATGGCATAAGATAGGCGCGCGCTCAAATGCAACCATGCTATATGGTCATATCGAGAAATTTTGGCATCGTATAGATCACATGGACAGGTTGCGCCAGCTACAGGATAAAACGGGTGGATTTCAAACATTTATCCCGTTAAAATTCCGCAAGGAGAATAACCAGATGTCGCATGTGCCGGAATCAACAGTGGTGGAGGACTTACGTAATTATGCTATAGCACGTATTTATCTTGATAATTTCGATCATATAAAAGCCTATTGGGCTATGATCAGCCGCACCACTGCGCAACTATCCCTCAACTTTGGTGTTGATGATATTGACGGTACGCTTGATGATACCACAAAAATATACTCGATGGCTGGCGCAGAAGAACAGCACCCGGGCATGAGCACCAAACAGTTGGTAGAGCTGATAAAAAATGTGGGCAGGCAACCGATAGAGCGCGATACCTTGTATAATGTTGTAACAGATTATACCAATTTCGAATTTCCGGACGAGGTGAAGCCGCAATTTTATAAACTGCCGGTGATTAATTAAGTCATTAGTCATTGTGTCATTAGTCATTGGTTTGCCGCTGGGTAGATATAATGACCAATGAAGCAATGACATAATGACTAATGACTAATGACACAATGACTAATGATAAAAACTCTATATATCGTCCGTCACGGGCAAACAGATTTAAACAAACGCGGCATTATACAGGGCCGGGGCATGGACACCGACCTCAACGATGAAGGCCGCAGGCAGGCGGGCTTATTTTTTAATGCCTATAAAAACGTACCCTTCGATAAAATTTATATATCTGAATTAAAGCGTACACAGCAAAGCGTTCAGCCGTTTATTGATCTTGGCATTCCATACGAAAAACTGCCGGGGCTTGATGAGCTTGGTTGGGGCGTACACGAAGGCAAGCCCGCTACGCCAGAAAACAAGGCGGAGTTTATGCAAATTATGCGCGACTGGATGGACGGCAAACTGGATGAGAAATTTGAAGGCGGCGAAAGCCCCAACGAAGTAAAAGCCCGGCAACTGGAAGCGCTGCAGGTGATAATGAGCCATCCTGAAGAAAAAACAGTGCTTATTTGTATGCATGGCCGGGCACTGCGCCTGCTCTTATGCATCCTTACCAACAAGCCGCTTACGCAAATGGATAGCTTTCCGCACCAGAACCTGGTTTTATATAAAGTTGCCTATGATGGTAAAAAATACGAGATCATCGATTTTAATAATGCCGACCATCTAAAAAACGCTAAATAAATACTTCTAAATTATACCTGTGAGCAAGATCAGAATATCAGCAGTTAGCTATACCAATACCAAACCATTTATATACGGCCTGCAACATACAGACGGAATCCTGAACAAAATAGAACTGAGCCTTGATACGCCATCAGACTGCGCCCAAAAACTGATAGACGATGTGGTTGATATAGGGTTGATACCAGTAGCCGCAACGTTAAGCCTTAAGCATTGGGAAATAGTATCAGACTATTGCATTGGCGCTGTTGGCGCGGTGAACTCAGTTTTTATTTTTAGTAATTGTGACATAAAAGATGTAAAGGTTTTGCAGCTTGATCCGCAGTCGCGCAGCTCCAATAATTTAGCGAAAGTTTTGCTGAAAAATTATTGGAAAACCAACCCGGTGATCGTTGAAAATGCTGTGGATTATGCCCAATCATCCGATCCGAATACTGCCTTTGTCCAAATAGGCGACCGCACTTTTGGCAAAAAAGGAAAATACCCTTTTGTATACGACCTGGCCGAAGAATGGCAAAAATTTACCGGCCTGCCGTTTGTTTTTGCAGCATGGATAGCCAATAAACCCATCCCGGCTGAATTTATGGATCAGTTTAACCAATCCCTTAAATATGGCCTCGACCACCGCATGGAATTGTTAAAGGAACTACCCACACGGCCGGATTTTGATTTTGAAGACTATTTACTGCATAAGCTTGATTTTGATTTGACTGAAGATAAAAAGAAGGCTTTGTATTTGTTTTTGGAGTACGTGAAAGCGTTGTAATTAACCCGGCCTGCAGATCTGCAGATTCCCCGTTTTTTAAATTAAACTAAATATTAAAAATAGTATCAAACAGCTATTCAGGATATTGGTTTAGTTATAAGCGGCGATGAAAGATTTTTATTATATTCTGGGAGTTGATTCAAATTGCGCTTTGGATGAAATAAAAGAGGCGTATAGAAAACTATCGAAAAAATTTCACCCCGATCTAAACCAGGGAGATGCCTATTTTGAAGACCGCTTTAAGGAGATCAACGAAGCTTATGAAACATTAAGCGACCAGGCTAGACGCTACCGATATGACGAAGCATTAAAACAATTCAAATCAAAGCCCGCCAACGAAGGGCAAAAAGGACAACGATATTATTATTACCGCGAACAAAACGAACAGCGGAGACGCCAAACGCAACGTTCAACTTCTATCCCAAAAGGGAGGCCTGGTGTAGGTATTAGCATCATTTTTATTTTGATAGCACTCATTGTGAGTATTTATATTGTTGAATCATTCAGCAGTTCCAAAAAAGTTAAAGTAAAAGAACCCGCTGTTATTCCCGCTGTCTCTAATAAAACCCACAAACACCATAAAAGGAAGCATGGCTCAAAAAGTAACATAGATGACTCTATCAGGCTTAGGCTGACCGCAATAAAACCGGCATCTCCGGGCACTGCTTCAAGCCCTAAACCAATCGAGACGGTTCCGGATAAACAGCCTCTGCCGCCCGCCATTAAAAAAATGGATGATAATGGACCTTTTTTATATGCGGCTTATGTTCGTGCAAATATTACGGGGGTTATAAATTTGCGTAAGGCTGCGGCATATAGCTCCGACGTTATTTCCACCATACCCGCAAACGCGAAAGTATTTGTACTGCGAAAAGGTGATGCTTATGATAAAGTATCTTATAATAATATCATTGGCTATGTGCCAGAATGGTCAGTTAAAACCAATAAATAACTGTCTGCCATCTATTTAAAATTGTTGTTATCGGAACGTACGAATTAAACTGAACTTTGTACCTTAGCCATACACTAATTTATTTTTGTGCTTATACTAAATAAAGACTTTCTCTCGATCAGTAATGGTTTAGCTCCTTGTAAACCAGTGTATATATTCATCAAATAAATATTTCAGCCAGCCTAATGTTTACCATCGACGCACATTTAGATTTAAGTATGAACGCCCTGGAATGGAACCGCGACCTGCGGCAATCTATTACAGCCATAAATGAACGCGAAAAAGACTTAAATGATAAACCAGATCGGGGCAAAGCAACAGTATCCTTACCCGAATTACGAAAGGGCAATATAGGTTTGGTTGTTGGCACACAGATTGGCCGTTACGTGGCGCCGGATAACCTGTTGCCGGGTTGGCATTCACCCGAGCAGGCCTGGGCGCAAACACAGGGGCAGGTGGCCTGGTACAAAGCCATGGAGGATGACGGCGAAATGGTACAGGTAAATGATTTGCAAAGCCTTGAAATGCATATAGGGCTTTGGAACGATGGCGCATCCAACCAAAATAAACCAATCGGTTATATTTTAAGTTTGGAAGGCGCTGATTCTATAGTTACCCCCGGTCATTTGGAACGGGCATATAATTATGGTTTACGGGCAGTTGGCCCTGCGCATTATGGCCCGGGCCGTTATGCCAACGGAACAGACGCTACAGGGAAAATGGGGGCTAACGGGCTCGAATTATTAAAAGAAATGGAACGGCTGAAAATCATCCTTGATGCCACCCACCTTTGCGACGATGCTTTTTGGCAGGCGTTGGATAATTTTAACGGACATGTTTGGGCCAGTCATAACCTTTGCAGGGCTTTGGTTAACCATAACCGGCAGTATAGCGATGAAATGATAAAGGCTTTGGTTGATCGCGGTGCAGTTATTGGCGCAGCCCTGGATGCCTGGATGATGGTGCCTCACTGGGTGAGAGGTGTATCTGATCCTAAAAAGATGAACTGCAACCTCGAAGTGATGATAGATCATATTGATCATATCTGCCAAATAGCAGGTAATGCGTTGCATGTTGGCATGGGCACCGACCTTGACGGTGCTTTCGGCCGTGAGCAATGCCCGTATGACCTTGAAACTATTGCTGACCTGCAAAAGGTGCCAGCATTATTTAAAAAACGCGGTTATACCGATAGCGATATCGAAAACATGATGCATGGCAACTGGTTGAGGTTTTTACGCAATGCCTGGAAGTGATTTTGTGATTTCACCGATTATTTAAATTGATTTCACCGATTGACCACATCCATATGATTAGAATGTTACAATGCTATGTGAATAAAATCACTATAATCACCGAAAATGAAATCTTTGAAATAATTCACTATAAATCGGTGTAATCATCCACCAGGATCGGTGAAATCACAAAAAATAAATCGGTGTAATCACAGAAAACAATATGAACGCAGAACAAACGAGATTAAAAGACCCCGCCTGGAAAAAATGGGGCCCATACGTAAGCGACCGTCAATGGGGCACCGTACGTGAAGATTATAGCGCTAACGGCGACGCCTGGAATTTTATAACCCATGATATGGCCCGCAGCAAGACTTATCGCTGGGGCGAGGAAGGTATAGGCGGGATATGCGATAACGGGCAAATACTTTGTTTTGCAGTTGCCCTGTGGAATAAAAAAGATCCTATTATTAAAGAACGCTATTTTGGCCTCAGTAACCCCGAAGGTAACCACGGCGAGGATGTCAAAGAGCTTTATTATTACCTGGATAATACGCCAACGCATTCGTACCAAAGAATGCTATATAAGTACCCGCAGCAGGAATACCCTTATGCATGGCTGGTTGATGAAAATAAACGCCGGAGCCGAAACGACCCCGAATTTGAGCTGATTGATACCGGCTTGCTCGACCAGGATGCGTATTTCGATGTATTTATTGAATATGCTAAAAATACCCCGGATGATATACTTATAAAAATTACGGTGCATAACCATGGCAGTCAGGATGCTGCATTAAATGTGCTGCCTACCATCTGGTTTCGCAATACCTGGGCCTGGGGGTATGATAATTATATACCCGAGCTATTAGCTGATTCGCATGGGGTGATAGAGGTTTATCATAAGGACCTGGGGCAGTTCTGGTTAAATGGCGAAGGTTCGCCGGAGTTGTTGTTTTGCGATAACGAAACAAATGCCAAACGCCTTTATAATTATGATGATGGCAAGCAGTTTTGTAAGGATGGCATAAACAATTATATTGTAAATGGCGCCGACACGATTAACCCTAAAAAAACAGGCACAAAAGCCAGCATTAATTACGATATAAACGTGCCTGCTAAACAAAGCGTTACCCTGTGTTTAAGGTTATCAAAAGATGCGAGCAATGGTTTTGACGATTTTGATGTCTTATTTAAGGCCCGCAGTAACGAGGCCGAGCAGTTTTATAATGATATACAGCAGGGAAGTAAAGACGCAGACCGCCGCATGGTGCAGCGGCAGGCTTTTGCAGGCATGCTATGGAGTAAACAGTTTTATTATTACGATGTGCACCACTGGCTAAGCGGCGACCCTGCTGAACCTGCACCGCCATCACAAAGACAAAATGCCCGAAATAGCAAATGGGGGCACCTAAACACAAAGGATATCATTTCCATGCCTGATAAGTGGGAATATCCCTGGTTTGCATCGTGGGATCTTGCTTTCCATTGTTTGCCGCTTTCTACAGTCGATATGGTTTTTGCCAAGCATCAGCTTTCCCTGCTTATTATGGATTGGTATATGCACCCAAACGGACAACTGCCCGCTTATGAATGGGATTTTGGCGATGCCAATCCACCGGTACATGCCATGATTACCTGGAATATTTACCAGAAAGACAAGGCAGCCAACGATGGCAAAGGCGATACCTATTTTTTAGAACGCATATTCCACAAGCTGATGCTAAACTTTACCTGGTGGGTTAACCGCAAGGATGCATCGGGCAATAATATTTTTGAAGGGGGTTTTTTAGGACTTGATAATATCGGTGTGTTCGATAGAAATACTAAATTGCCTTATGGTGAAACCTTGGAGCAGTCGGACGGTACCAGCTGGATGGCCACCTACTCTTTAAACCTGCTGCGTATAGCAGCAGAACTGGCCGTTACCAATAAGGCGTATAACGGCATAGCATCGAAATTTTTTGAACATTTTATTTATATAGCCGGTGCAATGTCAAACCTGGGTACTAACAATGAGGGATTGTGGGATGATACGGACGGTTTTTATTATGACCAGATACGCCTGCCCAACGATGGCACCGAAAAAATGCGTGTGCGCAGTATCGTTGGCCTGATACCATTATTTGCTGCCGAGGTACTGGATGAGGATGACATTACCAATAACCCCATTTTTAGCGACCGCCTTAAATGGTTTGCCGAAAACAGGCCTGACCTGGCCGGCTTGGTTTCCCGATGGAATGAGACAAAAAGCCCTGGAAAACACATGATCAGCCTGCTGCGCGGTTACCGCATGAAGTCTTTGTTAAGATATATGCTCGATGAAAATGAATTTTTAAGCCCATACGGTATACGGTCAGTTTCAAAATATCATTTGAATAATCCTTATCATGTTAATATAAATGGGATGGAGTTTAGCATTAAATATACACCTGCCGAAAGCGATAGCGGGTTATTTGGCGGCAACAGCAACTGGCGCGGTCCTATTTGGATACCTATAAATTACCTGCTGATTCAAAGTATTCACAGATTTTATCAGTACTACGGCGATGATTTTAAAATAGAATGCCCCACAAATTCCGGAAACTTTATGACCCTGCAACAGGTAGCCAACGAGTTGTATTCACGGGTCTCGAATATATTTTTAATGGATAAGGACGGCAAAAGAGCGGTATTTAATAATTATCCCAGGATGCAAATTGATCCCAACTTCAAAGATTATATTTTATTTCACGAATATTTTGACGGGGATACCGGCCGCGGGGTAGGGGCATCGCACCAAACCGGTTGGACGGGGTTGATAGCTAACTGTTTGTATGACTAAATCGGTGTTTTCTTGCTAAAAGAATATATAACGCTGAATAATGAATGTTGAGGTTTACTTCGGCGTTCATTATTCAGCGTTATATATTTTAACTATTATTTACCTGAGCTTATTTTACGAATGGCCTGGTTGCCCCTGTCGGCCACAAACACATTGCCGCTTGGATCTACGGCAACAGCAGTTGGGAAATTAAAAGACGCAGCAGTCCCAAGTGCATTTGTAAAACCCGGCGCGCCACTACCGGCCAGGGTAGTTATTACACCTGCCGGTGTTATCTTACTTATCAGGTTAGTTCCCTGGTCAGCCACATACACATTGCCGATCGCGTCAACAGCTACGCCGGCGGGTGCTTTAAAGTTGACGGCACCGGCACCCGCAAATGTAGTAACTACGCCTGCCTGGGTTATTTTACGTATCACCCGGTTTATCAGGTCGGCAACATATACATTGCCATTAGCATCAACCGCGACGCCGTTGGGGAAATTAAAAGACGCTGCTGTTCCCGTGCCATCCGCATAAGCAGCCTTACCACTGCCAGCAAGCGTTGTAACCACGCCCAGCGGGGTAATCTCCCGTATAAGATTGTTATTGGCATCGGCCACGTATATATTGCCACTTGCGTCAACAGTTAATCCTACCGGTGAACTAAAAGACGCTGCGGTGCCGGTACCGTTAGTTGCCAGCCCGGTACCGCCGCCGGCAAATGTGGTAACAGTACTCCCCCCATTTATCATTCGTATCAGGTTATTCCCGGTATCGGATACATATATATTGCCTTTTGAGTCAACTGCTACCCCATTCGGATATGCAAAAGAAGCCGCTGTGCCTATGCCGTTAGCAAGGCTGTCCAAACCACTGCCTGCAAGTGTAGTAACGTCGCCATAAGGGTCTACTTGGCGTATAAGGTTGTTTGCCACGTCGGCAACAGTAACGTAATCATTTGCATCAACAGTCAAACTGGTCGGGTCTGAAAACGAAGCCAAAATCCCTTTTGCATTTACAGCACCAGGCAAGCCGGTACCTGCAACGGTAGTTACGGTGCCTGCGGGCGCCGGAGGGGTAATCACTGTAACTACTGTAGTGGGGTTGGTTGTGGCTTTTTTACTGCATGCACTAATGAATAATGTGCAGGATAAAAGTATTAATAAAGGTTTTCTCATAATAATAGTTATTAAATAAATTGGGTATCAGATAAAGATATTACGTAGCTACCCCTTATTTTATTACAACAAATAAAAGAAAAATTAAAAAGGAATGGAGTTAAATTAGCATATATTTAAAAAAAAGGCAAATTTGATATTTGACTGATGGTCAACGTTGCAAATGGGTTTAAAACTGACCGTTGACAAGTTATTGAATGTTATATCATAAGCCTTAGTTTGGGAGTTCAATGCAGTTTGTTACTTTTATTGTATTGAGGGACACCATAAATTGGCAGATGAATAAAGACAATTTAATTCAGTTTTTTCAGGACGTATTGCCAATGAGCGCTGCCAAAGCCGAACAATTAGCAGAAAAATATAAGGCAGGGAAAATTGCCAGGAACGGGTACTTATTGAAACAAGGCGCCGTTTGTAATGAGTCTCATTTTATTGAGGAAGGCATCATGCGGACGTATACTTATGATGTTGAAGGCAATGATGTAACAACCGCATTTTATTCAAAAAAAATGTTCCCCAGCGATTTGCTGTCATTCTTTAAAAGGATACCTTCAAAAGAATATATCCAAGCGTTAACGGATTGCGAAACATGGTATATAACCTACGAAGAAATGCAGGATAACTTCCATACGATCCCCGAGTTTCGTGAATTCGGACGGCTAAACATTATTAACCAATACGGAATATTAAAACAAAGAATGATCTCAATGTTGCAGGAAACAGCAGAGCAGCGTTACCTCAGTCTGATTTATTCGAACCCCGAAGTTATTCAAAACGTACCTTTAAAATACATAGCTTCTTACCTTGGGATAACTGATACCTCATTAAGCAGGATCAGGAAAGACTTAGTAAGAAAATAACCAGCCTCATTTCTTGCCATTTGCCAAGTGTAAGCCACGATAATTGATTTTCCTTTGTTCTGTTAATTTAATCAATAAACAACATGACAAACTACATATCAAGTATGCCCCTTTGGGTCATCGTGCTATTTATCGCAAGTTTTCTTTATTCAATTACTTTCATCGCCAACCCTGCAAAAAAGGCGGCGCTCGATTCCGGTATGAGTCCGCGCGCAGCAAGAAATATCCAGATCAGTATTTTCGCTTTTTACATTCTTTACCTCGCTTATGTTTCGGTGCTTTCTTTAAAAGGCGTGTTTAACGTCAATTCCATACCACCTGAAGTAATGGTTTGGGCTGGATTACCATTAATGATCATCTTATTTGGATTTATCGGAAATACAGGATTATTCAAGAAACTCCTCCGGTCAATTGCACTGGAATCGCTGGTCGCAATACATATATTCCGGCTTGTCGGTATATTTTTCATTATTCTTTACTTTTATCACCTGCTCCCGTCTGCATTTGCTTTCTCAGCAGCCCTGGGGGATATCATTACCGCGCTTTTAGCATTGCCGGTTGCTTGGATGGTTTCGAAAAGAAAACCATGGTGGAAAACAGCTG
>JABDCF010000078.1 GCA_013288235.1 Bacteroidota bacterium
AAATTTGTTTTCCCTTCTGTTAAGGGCAATAAAGTAACCATAGTTCTAACCTCCATGGGTTATCAATCACTTAAAAGGCATTATACATTGGCTAATGATAATACCCCGGCCGATTTGGGCATAATTGTATTAAAAACGCAATCGAATATGCTGAACCAGGTTACCATTGTTGGTGTTGTTCCGATAACGTTAAAAGAAGATACTGTTGAATATAAGGCAAGCGCCTACAAAGTACGCGAAAATGCACCCGTTGAAGACCTGATAAAAAAATTACCGGGTGTCGATGTTGACGTAAACGGCAATATTACCACACAAGGCAAGCAGGTAACCAAAGTACGCATAAATGGTAAGGATTTTATGGGCGGCGACGTGCAAAGCGCTACAAAAAACCTCCCGGCAGATGTTGTTGAAAATATACAGATGATAGATGATTATGGCGACCAGGCGAACCTGACAGGTGTAAAAACCGGCGAACCTGATAAAATAATGAACATCACTATCAGGCAGGATAAAAACTACGGATATTTTGGACAGGCCACTGTAGGCGATGGCGAAGATGCACTTCCGGCAAGCCAGGGCATAGCTAACCAAAACCGGTATATAGGCTCTGTAAATGCGTTTAATTTTAGTGGAAATCAGCAAATAGCATTACTGGGCAGCATAAATAATACTAACGTAAATACTTTCTCTTTCGGCAGCACCGGTGGTGGCGGTGGCGGCGGAGGAGGAGGTTTTGGCGGCGGCGGTGGCCGCGGTAATGCAGCCCGGGGCGCACAAAACAATGGCAGCCTTATAACTACGCAGAACGGCTTAACCGATGCGCATTCATTAGGCGCCAACTTTCGCGACCAGTGGGGTAAAAGCCTTTCGGTTTATGGCAGCTATAGCTTCGCCGACAATACAGTAAGTACTACCAATAATATTTTTCAGCAAAACACGTCAGTTGCCCGACCGTCATCTGAAACACAAAATAGCCAGGAAACAGATGAAAATATAAACCACCGCTTTACCTGGAATATGGAGTACAAGCCCGACACCATTAATTATTTAAAAGTTACGCCAACATTTGCTTATGCCGGCACAAATACAAATGATAATGAAAATGTCGCCTTCTCGCATGCTCAAACTGTAAGTTCAGCGTATACTTCTTTAACAAATGGCGACTCGCAGGCGCCTACTTATGGCTTTACCGCATTATTTAATCACAGGTTTAAACACCGTCATAATTTAAGTATCAATTTTACTGCAAGTTCCGCTCCAAGCTGGGCCTATCAAAACCCTACCTATGACTATACGGTCGGAGCGCCAACTGCCCCTGCAAACCAGGTAATAAATACCTATAGCCGCACAGACAGCTATGGTACTACCGTTTCATACCTTGCGCCGATAGGTAAACTTTCGTACCTGGAATTTAATTATACATTCAACCGCGCAATTACAACCAACAACAAACAAACAGATACTTTATACGACCCGGCGAGCTTTACATTTAAAAGCGATAGTGCGCTAAGTAATATGTATAACTACACTTTTACAACAAACAAGGTTGGCTTAAATTACCGCTTTATACAAAAGAAATACAATTATACCGTGGGCTTAGGATTTCAGCCGTCAGTACTCGATGGCAATTCGCCGACAACTGATTTGCCACCAACTCATGTTTCTACATTCAACGTAATACCAACCTTCCGTTTTGCCTATAATTTTTCGCGCAGCCGGAATTTTACTGTAAACTATAACGGCAGCAGCAGTACGCCAAGTTTTTCGCAATTGCAGCCAGTTATTGATTTTTCAAATGCCCTTTATCCGGTAGAGGGCAACCCGAATTTAAAGCCGCAGTTCACCAATAATTTTTCTATACGTTACAACAACTTTAGCTTTGCAACCGGCGACATATTTTTTGCCAGCTTTCAATACCAGGCAATATCAAACTACGTAGCTTCAAATACTATTACCTATCCGGGCAAATATACACCCGATCCCAGGTTTGCAAATACTATACTAACACAATACCAAAATGCTAACGGTTACAATACAACTTCGGGCCAGTTAACTTATGCAAAGCCTTTTGATAACCGTAAGTTCACCGTCTATTTTAGGGGAACTGTTACCTACGCTAACAACATTGCTTTTATATCTAATGTCGATTCGTCCAGTTATAAGATGACTACCGCTGAAAATATTTCAAAAAATTTACAGTTCACGCCTCAGTTACAATTCAGGGTTGATATTACTGACGTGATCGATGCACAGTTTTTAACCAATTACGCCATTAACCGGACCGATAATTCTGTGAGGGACTCGCTAACCAACGGCACTTCAAATATCCGCACATGGAACATAGGGGTGAACGGAAAAAATTATTTTGGCGATTGGACCTTTAGCTACGATTATACAAAAGCTACCAATTATGGGTATGCCTCAAATATAAAAGTGACTAACCCCAACATTTTGAACCTGTATGTTGAACGCCGGTTTATGAAAGACCATAGGGGCACTATCCGCTTATCAGCATTTGACTTATTTAACGAAAATACAGGATTTACAGATGTAGCATCGGCTACCTCAAATACCGAGACCCATGTTAACAGGCTTGCCCGCTACTACCTGGCAACGTTTACATTAAGATTGGAGAAATTTGCTGGCAAAGCGCCGACACAAGGCCCGGGCATGCGAGGCTTTAGAAGAGATGGCGGTGGTCCTGGTGGTGGCGGCCCTCCGGGAGGGGGTGGCATTCCTGGCGGCCCATCTGCAGTAAATTCCGATTAAAAAACGTGCGGATGCCAGGATGTGCAGATTTTAAAATGTCAATGTTTGATATTTAAATGATCTGCATTGTTATAAAACGCAGTGTTTTTTTTGAATTCCGAAATCGGAAATCAGAATAAATCCGCAGATTCATTTATTTTTTACCGCAGTATTGATATAGCGTTCCAGTTCTTCTATATCAAATGGTTTGGCGAGGTAAGTTTCGGCCCCGGCATGGCTGGCAAGCAGTTCGATATCGCTATTAGCAGAGAAATAGATAACAGGGATATTTTTTAACTTCTCATCCTTTTTAAGTTTCCGGGTGGCAATAACCCCCCCTTCATCAGGTATCCAGTTATCCATTAATATAACGTCCGGTAGTACGGATGAAACCTTTTCAGTTATTTCATTACAATCGATAAAAGTAAATACCTCCCAACCTTTGTCTTCTAAAATAAAGCGACATATCGACAGGATCTCTTCATCATCATCGAATATTGCTATCCTCTTCTCGGGATTACTCATTTGGCCTTAGTAATTTTTGTACAATATACTACATTTATAAAACACAAATGTTTTGACGCGTCAATATTACAGGGCAAACATATTAAAATATTCAAATCAGGCCAAACACCCAAGCGAATTTACCAACGGGAAAGAAATTAAGTAGTGGAAGCGCCGTGATGATTGTAAGGTTTTTTGATCCGGGCATTGGAAAATATTAAGCTTGACCCTGGCTGATGGGAGACTTATAACAGGCACAAAGCCTTGACAATAAAAAAGAGATGGTTTTTATTGTTAAAAGAAAAGGTTTAGATTACTTAACTGCAATAGTCCCCGAAAACATAGCAACAGTACTATTTGCATTGTTACCCTGTGAAGCTGTAATTACTACGGTGGTTGCCCCCGCTTTTAAGGCGCTGAAACTCCAGGTATCCGTCCCGAAATCACCCGTCGGCGAATTAGCAGGTGGTGGGTTAAGCTTGTGGACAACAAGTTTTAGTACCGATTGATCATATTGCAGGGGATCAAAAGTATAACCGCCGTCGCCAGGATCGCCAAGGGTTATGGCTAAGGTTTGCCCCTCCGAAATTGTAGTTGTTTTGCCATTGGCCAGGGCATTAATTTGTACAAGTTGCTGGCTTGCACCCTCCCCTTTTTTACATGAGTTTACAAGCCCGGTAAACGCGATAATAAAAATTAAGGTGAAGATTGCCCTGGTTTTCATGCCAAATCTATAATTGCTTGTTAATAAAAGATTAGTAACAATATCTCACAATACGTACCACCCTTTAAATATGTAACAAGTGTTAAAACAAAATATAAATTTAATAAATAAAGACCTTACTAACCCTCCTTTAACTCCTCGTCCATGTTGATAAGCTTCCTGCCCCTTATCAGCATCTTTAAGCGCCGGCGTTTTAATGAGATATGAATATAGGCGTTTTCATTTTCTTCCATTTGTTCTTTATAGGTAGAAAGGATATCCCGGTAGGATAAAACACCAATAACTTTATTGCTACCGGCAGCAATAACAGGCAATACCTCGGCGGTTTGTTTTGCCATCAGTTCAACCGCAGTACGCAGGCTGTCGGTGCTTCTGACATATACATGGCCATCTTTCACAATATCGCCCAGGTGTGAAACCGGGTCGAGCCCGTGCCTGAAAATATCAGTGCGGTTTATGGTACCGATGTAGGCCCCATCGGTATTTACCATAACAAAGTAATTGGCGTGGCCGTTGTTAACTTTTAACCAGTCCCGAACCTCTTTAACCGTATTTTCAGAACTGAGCACCAACCCGTCTTCGCTAATCACCTGCGCAACGGTCAGTTTCCCTAACAGATCGGCTTCAAAACTATCGGGGGTAAAAACACCGCGACGGGCAATTTTTTCGGTCATGATGGTATTCTCCATCAAAAAGAACGAAACAATGTACGAGGCAGTACAGGCGCCCAGCAGCGGCAGCAAAGCATGTGATTGCATGGTGGCTTCCAGCGCAAAAGTGATGCTGGTTAAATAGGCCCTTGAGGCACCGGCAAACATGGCCGACATCCCTACCAACGCGGCCATCGGTATGCTTATGCCCGAACCCGGAAACAGATTTAATATAACGGCACCTAAAATGGCGCCGCCAGCCCCGCCTATCGTTAATAGTGGCGCCAGGGTGCCACCGGAAGTCCCGCTTCCAAGCGCAATGGCCCACGATAAAAATTTAAAAAAACAAAGCCTTATTACAATAACCAGCGTGAGGGTGCCCGACAAAACATTGATGATATTATCATACCCCACGCCAAGGGTATGCGGTGCAAAATAACCTATAGTGCCTACTGCAAGGCCGCCGATAGCAGGCCACCACATCCAATGAACAGGTATTTTTTCAAAGACATCTTCAACAGCATAAACTATTTTTGTAAGGCCAAGGGATACAAAGCCTGTAATTAGCCCGATAAAGCTATAAATTGCTAAGGCAGTATTTGATGGTGTGGCTAAGTTGGGCATCGGGAAAACCGGCCCGGCATCAAATAATACATGGTGCCCGGCAGCGCCGGTAATACAGGCCAATGCCACCGGAAGAATAGCTTTAGGCGAAAACTCAAAAAGTAACAACTCTATCGCCAAAAAAACCGCAGCTATCGGCGTACCAAATATAGCAGCCATACCGGCTGTGGCACCGGCAGCTAATAAAACCTTACGTTCGTTAGCGGTAATCTTAAACAACTGCCCAATAGTCGACCCTAATGCGCCGCCCGTGGCTATAATGGGCCCTTCGGCACCAAACGGGCCACCTGTTCCTATAGCTATTGCCGACGATATGGGCTTTAGAAATGTAATAGCAGGCTTTATCCGGCTTTGATTCGTCAATATTTGCTCCATCGCTTCAGGAATTCCATGTCCCCTTATTGCTGCCGACCCATATAAGGCCATCAACCCTACTATTATACCCCCAATAGCTGGAATAATTATAACCCATAACCCTAAATGGTTAACCGATGGGCTATGAAAGGTTGCCGAAAACGCACCGTAAAAAGATATATTAGTTACTATATTGATAAGCCAAACCAGCAGTTTGGCAATAACGGAAATAGCTACAGCTACCATTACCGCTAAACAGGAGATACTAAAAAGCCTTTTTTTTAAAACAGTGTTATTTTTCGGCGCGTGCAGGCATTCTTCCTGATAATTTAATAAAGGCGAAATAGGTATGCCATTAGTATTTATAGTTTGTTTCATGAGTTATCCAAGCTAATAAGGGCAATCTTAACTTGTTTATAAGCGTAGTTTTTGCCCTCTTGATTTTGGCTGCAAATGTAAGGGTTATCTATATAAAAAATATTTAAAAGTTACATTTTATATTGCACATGCAATATTTTTTACATTTTCTACATAAATTATTACCTTCTTATCCAACTTACGCAACTTCTTAAAATGGGCATATTTTTGTCGGTCAAGTTAACAAAGAGGGCGGACGCTGCCCCGGCCAAGGACGCGGGAGTGGTCTCAGCGGGTAATGTGGTTAAATCAACAAACGTGATATTTTCCCCGAGGGTAGGTCGTTATAAGATGGCTTCTTTAATTTGATCGGGGCTTTTCGAACTATTAATCCCTGGCAATATATTCCGATCCGAGGACTTTTTTAAAATACATATCCCAACTGTGCTGTTGTTCCCGATTGATCATGTGCTGTGTATCATCATCATAATCCCGGTTCAGCTGCTGGTATTTGGCATCAATGCGGTTAAAAATATTATTGGCTACTTTTTGGTAATCGGCATAAAAAACAGTGTGGCTTACTGTTCGCAGTAGTTCCTGTTGTTCAAGGTAAGCCATATTGTAATGTCCCTGCTCGTGCTTTAATATTTCGGCAAGGTATTCTCGTGATGGGGCTTTGTTCCTGTCCAGCCATGATTTCTCATGGTCCATTACCACCAGGATGCTAAAATCCAGCCGGTAGTAATTTCTTTCTTTGTGGGCCGTATAACTAAACTCAATATTACAATTAGTGAAGGCAACATTTTCACCGTTATGGGAATCCGGAACACCCTGAAAGTCATCGACCGTTAAATAACGGTAAGGCTGGGCATTGGCTTTTGTAAAAGAAAGCCCCAGTAATGCAACACCAATCAACCACACAAGTCTAAATTTCATCATCTGTCAAGCAAAAATTTTACTTTTTGACTTTGCCACTATGCATAAGGTTTAACGCAAGCATTTCTTTCATGGTTTGTTGCATGGCATCGGTTGATCCATCAAGGAAAATAACATTGCCCTGTGAGTTTTCAGCAAAGTGTTTTATCGATTCCGTCCACATGGTAAACAAAATAACTGAAGTATCCATATTGGCTTCCTGCATTTCTTTGGCAGCTACCGACATACCCTTGGCCACTTCCTCGCGGAACAAAGCAACACCCTGCCCACGCAATTGCGAAGCCTGGCGCTCGGCCTCGGCTGATATTTTAATGGCATTACCTTCGGCCTCGGCCGCTTTTGTTTTTGTGATCAATAATGCCTGGCCTTCATTTTCAGCTGCTGCTTTCAGGTTATTGGATGCAACAACCTGGCTCATCGATTTCATGATCACTTCGTCAAACGTAATATCGTTCAACTGCAAATCCTGTAAGTGGTAGCCCCAGCCTTCCAGTACCTTATCCAACTGTTCTTTTACGTGTTCAACAATATCACGCCTTAATATCAATACTTCCGATTGCCTTTTGGTTGCTACGAAAGCACGAATAGAACCCTCAACCGTGCGGATAAGCGCCTGCATCAGGTTACGGTCGTCCACAAATTTAAAGGCAACATTTTTAATTGTTTCTTCCTGCTGGTCCAGTACCGAGTATAACAGCATGGCCTTAAAATAAACATTGGCTTGGTCGAAAGTTACCGCCTGGAACTCCAGCTCAACCGACCGGTTTTGTATGGATATTTTGGAATAAATACTTTCGATGAACGGCACCTTGAAATTCAAGCCAGGGGTTAATATCCTGCGGTACTTGCCAAAAACTGTAATTACTACTATAGTGCCTTGTTTTACAGACACAAAAGATGAAAATATAATTACCAATAAAATGAAAACAATAATTAATGAGGTTATTTCGGGTGTCATGACCAATAGTTTTGTGGTTATAAAGATAACAGTAATTATTGGTGTGCTATTTGTTTTTAATAAAAAAGCTTTAAAAATAATACAATCATCATGAACTTAAAACGCACTTTCGGGGCAATACTAACCGTGTTAGGTATAGTAGGGCTAATTTACACAGGTATAGGTATAATAAATCGCAGTGGCGGTTATACAACACTTACCGTAGTAGGTATAATTGGAATAATATTTTTCTTTACAGGAATAAGTTTGATAAGGACGACGAGCGATGCGGCGTAGTTGTCTGAACCGTTGATTTAACTGATTTTTTTGATTTCGATGATTATTATATGACGGGTTAGTTCTTTACAGGTATTATACTCCCATCATCACTTATACTCAATCCGGATTGCGGAAAATCGGTTTCGGTAAGTTTCCTTATTGTGATTATTGCACGGTTTAAACTGTCGGTTTCTAAACCTTTATCATGGGTTTGCTTATTGGAAATGATACGGCCGCTTAAAAATTCTCCCTTTTTATTCAGGTAGACTTTAAGCAATGGCGAAATCCCGCAAACCCCGCCAACGCTTACACTTTTGTAGGTACAAAAATTACCAAGGCTATAAGCTATAAGCCTGTTTTTATATATTTCCATTGCCCTGCATACATGTGGGCCATTTCCAAGGATGATATCTGCGCCGGCATCAATGGCGTTATGAGCAAAGGCGCGCACATTGCCGCGTTTTTCACGTGAAAATGATTCTTCTGCCATGGGAACATGTTGAAATGCAATACCTTCGCCCCCGCCGTGGAACGAAACAATTACAATATCGCATTGTTGTTTCAGGTTGCGGATTATGTCCGCAGCGTTTTTAAGGTCGCGTATGGGTAACGTCTGGGCGTTAGGCGCGAATGCGCAAAAGCCGTATGTTATCCCCTTCAATTTAAAAATTGCCGATGGATGGCTCAATTGCCCGCCATAATTAATCCCGAGGCTATCCAGCACGTTCATGGTGCTCATACGGCCTTTATCGCCAAAATCACCGATATGGTTATTGGCCACGCTAAGCACATTAAAACCGGCGTCTTTCAAAACATTGCCATAACATTGCGGCATCCTGAATAAATAGGCTTTGCTAAGCAGGTGCATTTTATAATGTGCAGGGGCGCCTGCATCAAGCAGTGTACCTTCAAGGTTACCAAAAACCACATCGGCATTGTGCAGTTCGTCAGCTACGTTTATAAAACTGCTTTTCGCGCTGTCAGGTGGGAGGGTGTTTTTATTGGGATAAGACGTCCCAAGCATTATGTCACCCACGGCGGCAATACAAACGGAATCGGGGATAACGGGGGCAACAACGATTATAGCAACAGGTTTCTTTTTAGGATGATGCGCTGGCTTAAGCGTTACCGGCCCTTCCTGGCAGGCAGAAAACGCAAAGGCGACAATTAAAAGAAAAAGTGACAGGCGTATGTTCATTCAAAAAAAAATCCTTTCGTTTATGAAAGGATTAATTTATTCGGTTTATAATATTCTAATTTTTATTAGCGTCTTCTTTTTCAAGCTCCTCTTTAAAGGATTCAAGCATACGCCCTCCCCGATAAAAATACCGTTTGTAATAAGCATCGTCAAGGCTGTTTATTGCAACCCCTCTTGATGAAGCATGCGCGAATCTATTGCCTCCTAAATATATCCCAACATGTGATATATGGCGACTGTGTATTTTAAAGAAAACCAGGTCGCCTTCTTTAAGGTCATCTCTCTTCACCGGACTAACCATGCTGAATATATCGCGCGAGTTACGCTCTATATCCATATTAAATACCTGGCTGTATAGTTCTTTTGTAAATGCCGAACAATCGATACCCTTTCTCGAACTTCCGCCAAAACGGTATGGGGTACCTATCCAATCATAAACAAAATGAAAAAGTTTCATATTTGAGGTAGCCGACAAGGCCACACCCATAATTTGGGATAAATAATCTTTAGCTAAGCTTTCCTGGTCATCGGAATTTTTATCGTCCGTTTGGTTTGGACTGATTTTTGTTTGAGCTTGTGCAGCTAAAACACTGAAAAATAACGCAATAACGATAGTAATTTTCTTCATTTAATCGATGGTTTGTTGTAATAGGCCAACAAATTGTTTATTAAATTGGACACCCTGTCTATTGTTGGCTACAAAACTATTTAAAAATTTCAAATTTGCAAGAAAAAGGGTTGCTTTTTTCCACATTTTTATGAAAATGTTAATTATTTACACATTTAACTATTGGTTAATCATCTTTTTTGCTAAATTTTTAAAATTTGTTGCCCAGCCTTCGGGGTATATTTTACTCAATAACGTTTAAATAAGTGTCATTAATACACGGCTATCGTAACAAATTAAAAATAAACCATAAATCTTTCCAACAAATTCATCGCAGTTTCGATATTTTCAAGGATATAATTAGATTTGCGCTTTACTCGGAAAATTGATCGTTTAATATATTACATGAGTTCAATCGAAATAAATAAAGACACGTACCTGATGTGGTACGAGTCGATGCTCCTGATGCGCAAGTTCGAAGAGAAAGCGGGACAGCTATACGGGCAACAAAAGATAAGAGGGTTTTGCCACTTATATATAGGGCAGGAAGCTGTTTTGGCTGGCGCAATGTCGGTTATAAAACCGGAAGACAGTATGATCACCGCTTATCGTGACCATGCGCATGCCATTGCCAAAGGCGTTTCTTCAAATTCCATCATGGCCGAACTTTACGGGAAAGCTACCGGATGCTCAAAAGGCAAAGGCGGCTCCATGCACATGTTTAGCAAAGAACACCATTTTTACGGTGGCCACGGTATAGTTGGCGGCCAGGTACCGCTGGGCGCAGGCATTGCCTTTGCCGAGCAGTATAAAGGCACCCAGTTTGTAAACATTGCCTATATGGGCGATGGCGCAGTACGCCAGGGTGCATTAACCGAAACCTTTAACATGGCAGCCCTTTGGAAACTGCCGGTAATATTTGTTTGCGAAAACAATGGTTACGCCATGGGTACTTCGGTTGAGCGTACCACAGCCGACACCGATATTTATAAAATAGGTTTGCCTTACGGGATACCTTCGTCGCCGGTTGACGGGATGGACCCTGCTGCTGTTCATAAAGCGATGGACGAGGCCATACAACGCGCACGTAACGGCGAAGGCCCAACATTCCTTGAAATGCGCACCTATCGTTATAAAGGGCACTCCATGTCCGATCCGCAGAAATACCGCACCAAAGAAGAACTTGAAAGCTATAAAGCAAAAGACCCGATAGAACTTACCAAGCACATCATCGAATCGGAAGGCTATGCGGATGCTAAATGGTTTGAAGATATTGACGCAAAGGTGAAAGCTGAAGTTGATGAATCGGTGAAGTTTGCAGAAGAGTCGCCATGGCCCGAAGCATCGGAATTATATACCGATGTGTATGTAGAAAAAGATTACCCATTCATAATGAGTTAATCTTTATATTTAAAATGAATATTTAAAAGAACTATTGATCATTAATATATGGCCGAAGTAATTAAAATGCCCAAAATGAGTGATACCATGACCGAAGGGGTATTGGCAAAATGGCATAAAAAAGTTGGTGACAAGGTAAAATCGGGTGATGTACTGGCCGAAATAGAGACAGACAAAGCTACGATGGATTTTGAATCATACTCGGACGGCACCATCCTTTATATTGGTGCTGAAGAGGGTAAAGCGGTTCCTATTGATGGTCTTTTAGCCATAATAGGCGCAGAAGGCGAAGATTACCATGCAGCCCTTGATGCAAATGCAGCAGAGGCTCCGAAAGCGGAAGCACCAAAAGAAGTAGCAGCGGAAAGTGGCAGTAGCACTAAAGAGGCCGAACCCGCTAAAGTTGCCGCACCTGCTCCCGAAGCAGCCGCTACTGCAAAAGGAAAAACGGCAAAAGTTACTGAAGACAAGAAACCTCAGGAGGCCGTTGAGGCCAAACCAAAGGTTGATAAAGCAAGCATACCTGCAACGGTTATCCGTATGCCTGCGCTTAGCGATACCATGACCGAAGGCGTTATCAATAAATGGAATTTTAAAGTTGGCGATACGGTAAAATCAGATGATTCACTTGCTGATGTGGAAACCGATAAGGCTACCATGGAAGTTGTAGGCTACGAAGCAGGCACCTTATTATATATTGGCCCTAAAGAAGGCGAAGCTGCACCGGTTAATGGTATTATTGCTATCGTTGGTAAGGCAGGCACTGATATTACACCTTTATTAACCGATGATGAAGCGCCTGTTGCGGAAGTAGCAACATCAACAGAAGTGGCAGCAGAAAGTAGCAGTAGCAGTGAAGAAGAAGAAACTGCAACCGCTACTGGTTCCGAAACCGAAGATGATAGCCGTATAAAAGCGTCACCACTGGCGCGTAAAATAGCCAAAGAGCGGGGCATTAACCTAAGGGAAGTAAAAGGATCAGCCGAAGGCGGCCGCATTATTAAAAAGGACGTTGAGGATTATGTTCCGGCTGCGAAACAAGTGGCAGCAGAAAGTAGCAGTAGCACTAAAGAAACTGCACCCGCACCACAGCCTGCTACTGCCACTACTACTTCTACTTCTTCTGCCCCTCAACCTGCTATTACACTTCCAGCATTTACAGGTGAAGAAAAATATACCGAGAAACCGGTTAGCCAGATGCGCAAGGTGATAGCAAAACGCTTATCCGAAAGCCTGTTTACAGCGCCGCATTTTTATGTTACCATGAGCATTGATATGGACGAGGCTGTTAAAGCGCGTACCCGCATCAATGAAGTAGCCCCGGTAAAAATTTCATTTAACGACTTTGTATTAAAAGCCTGCGCCGCTGCCTTAAAACAACACCCGGCTATTAACTCATCATACCTGGGCGACAAGATACGTTACAACGAACATGTCCACATTGGCGTGGCTGTAGCTGTCGACGAAGGTTTGTTAGTGCCGGTAATACGTTTTGCCGACGGAAAGTCATTGAGCCGGATATCAGCTGAAGTAAAAGATTTCGCGCAAAAAGCGAAAGCAAAAAAACTGCAACCGTCTGATTGGGAAGGGTCAACCTTTACCATATCAAACCTCGGTATGTTCGGCGTTGACGAATTTACCGCCATCATTAACACGCCCGATGCCTGTATCCTTGCCGTTAGCGGCATACAACAGGTGCCGGTCGTTAAAAATGGCGTGGTAGTACCAGGCAACGTAATGAAAGTAACCCTAAGCTGCGATCACCGCGTTGTAGATGGCGCAACGGGTGCAGCATTTTTGCAAACATTAAAATCATTACTGGAAGAGCCGGTAAGATTACTGATTTAAGATTTTAGAATTACGATTTACGATTGTAAGTTAGATATTTTAACAGCGATGGGTTTTAGGACTTATCGCTGTTTTTGTTTAGTCGAATTTAAATTCCGTTTTTCGGCGTAGTGCTTCCTCCCCAATTTTCATCGAATTAAAATTTCTCAAAATAAATTTGCGCAACCGAACAATTGCGCATATATTTGCTACCGAACGGTTGCTAATAAAATAAAATGATGAGACGAGATGTTTTCCAGGCAATAGCAGACCCTACAAGGCGGGATATTATAAATTTGATAGCCCATCAAACTTTAACACCAAATGGCGTTGCCGATAATTTTGATTTGAGCAGGCAAGCTATCTCGAAGCACATAAAAATCCTTACTGAATGCGGGATAATTACCATTACCCAGCAGGGCCGCGAACGCTATTGCTTTATCCAGCCCCAAAAAATGGATGAGGTTGCCGACTGGCTGGCTGATTTCAGAAAAATTTGGGAAAGCCGTTTTGACAAACTGGATAACCTGCTGATAAAAATGCAATCGAAAACTGACAACGATAAATCTAAATAAGTATGAAAAATCAAACAAAAATTATTGCCGAAAAAGGCATACAGGAGCTATTTATTACCCGTGAATTTAACGCACCCAGGGAATTGGTATTTAGAGCATTTAACGAGTCCGAATTATTGCTGCAATGGCTTGGCGGTTGCGATATGACCATGAAGATAGACCACTTCGACAGCAGGACGGGCGGCTCGTACCGTTTTATCCACTGCACTGCTACCGGGCAGGAGTTCAGTTTCAATGGCGTAATCCACGATGTTACCGCTCCTGAAAGGATCATCCGCACCTTTGAATTTGAGGGCTTGCCTGAGCGCGGCCACGTTTCCTTAGAAACCGCGACATTTGAGGCCCTGCCGGATAACCGCACAAAGCTTACCATTCAATCCGTATTTAAATCAGTGTCCGACCGGGATGGCATGGTGGCCGCCGGGATGGAACATGGCGTTACTGATTCGCACCAGCGGCTTGATGAATTGTTTGAAAGGTTGTTGAAATAAAAGTCCGCATTGCCATTTACATGTTTCATAAAAAACCGCCCCCTGAATTAACAGGGGACGGCCACTTTATATAAATCAATCGAACTTTCACTATGGTACCAGCGGGTTAACATCCCACCACAACCTGGTTCCGCCGTTATCAGGGCCGCCAAGTGCAGTAACACCTGTAGCAACCCCTTTTGGATTATTGGCGTCTTCGTCCGCCGCAAAAGGGATACGTTTTACAAAAGAAGTAGTACTGATAGCACCACCGCTGTTATTTACTACTACCGGGAACAATTTAGGGTAGCCTGTACGCCTGAAATCGCACCAGGCCTCTTCGCCATCAGGATATATGGCCAGCCATTTTTGGGTGATGATCCTTTGCAGGTTTTGTTCAAAAGTAGCGGCGGGGTTCCATGCTATTGTAATGTTATTTAAATACGGGTTTCCGGCCGGCACATTATTCGTAGCGTTTGTAGGGTCAACATAAGGTGCTGCGGTGCTTGTGGCGTCAGCGAGATAGCCTGCGGGCATAGCAACCCCTTTTTCCTGGAAAGAAAGCGTTACCCCTTGTGTGTAAAACGATTGTGCGGTACCGCCCCCCATGTTCCATCCGCGCAAAGCGCCTTCTGCCCTTAAAAAGTAGCTTTCAGATGCTGCCATAATTTCGAGCGGTGTAGTTGATTGTACATTTAGCAATGAAAAGCCAGCATAAACTGCGGTAGTTATATTTTGCCCCTGGCGGATACCTTCAAATTTGCCATCGTATGCTGACGGCAGGAAATACGCGGCTTCGCGTGGGTCATTATAACCTTCGATAATTGATTTCATGGCAGCGCTCATCGAAATATCGCCGTAAGCGTTGGTAATGTTCCATAAAGGATTTTGGTAACTTAAGCCGTTTACCATATTTAAATAAGCGTCGTCACCAACGGCGCTTAATAAACCGTTAGGGTCGGCCACAGCTTTTTCCGCTTGTAGCTGCGCTGTTGCCGGATCAGCATATACTATCCGCATAGCCAGGCGAAGCCTTAAGGTATTCGCAAATTTAAGCCATTGCTTATAATCACCTCCATAAATCAAATCGAAAGGCTGAAAGGGCTTTGCACCGGGGTATGTTTTTACATAAGAAGTAAGGGTGGTTACAGCGGTGTCCAATTCGGCAAAAAACCTTGTGTAAACAGCCTGTTGGCTATCATATGGTACAAAAAATGCATTACTTCCATATTTTGAATATGGGATAGGCCCATACAAATCTGTAATACGGTGCATCCCTTCAACTTTAAGGATCAGGGCCATCGCTACAAAATGCTGGTCTTGTGGCCTGGCAAGGTTCCTTATCTGTGCCCAGTTATTCATAATATGCTGGTTACCGAGGTCAAATGCCTGTGCATTCCAGCCCGAAACCATAAAATAGTTTGTATTATTGGGCCCAAAACCGTCATCAGGCGACATTTCGTAACCCGAGAAGACATCAGCATTTAAGCTTTGCTGTAACTGGTAAATGTAATCAACGGTGCTGAAAATGTTTTCTTCCATATCCGGAAAAAAACCGCCAATGTACTGCAAGTCGCCGGTGGCCTGCGATTTTGTAACCTTACTGGGATTTGTATTTAAATTGTTGAATTCTTTTGTACAAGAGCTCATTATAAAAAGGCCTAAAGTGCCAACCCATAATATCCTGCTTTTTTTATATATCGTTTTCATATTTGCTAATATTATAATTCGTTATTAAAATTTTGCCGACACACTAAACCCTAATGCCCTGGTGCTTGGTTGCCCAAACAGGTCTATACCCTGTAAGGTATTATCAGTGGCCAGGGTTGTTTCAGGATCATAAGGCGCTTTCAGATAAAAGAAGAACAAATTACGCCCCGAAAATGCGATACGGATATTCTGTATTTTGTTATTAAATGCCGAGCCCGGTATGGTATAACCCAACGAAGCCTCTCTTAAACGGATATTTGTCGCCGAATAAGCGTATTGTGCCAAAGCGCCTGAGCGGCCGCCT
This sequence comes from Bacteroidota bacterium, assembly GCA_013288235.1. GTDB lineage: Bacteria > Bacteroidota > Bacteroidia > Sphingobacteriales > Sphingobacteriaceae > Mucilaginibacter. The sequence continues at coordinate 16,206 of JABDCF010000078.1, forward strand.
ACAACCGAATAATACGTTTGGGCATCTATCCTGGTACCGTTAACTAAAACCCCGCCCTGGTCCCTTGCAGTTGCCGAAGCCTGTGAAGTGCCGTATGCGTCTAAATAAGCCTGGGTCATATCTACGACTTCACCGCCAAAACGTCCGTCAATGGTAAATGCAAGGTCGAATCGTTTAAATCTAAAGGAGTTGGTCCATCCCAGCATGAAATTTGGATTGGAGTTACCTACATCAACATCCTGGTTAGCGTTATTGATCAGTTGCGGTAAACCGCCAGACACCACTATTTTCCCGCTCGCGTCCCGGAGGAAGTCATTTGCATAAATTTCCCCGAATGGTTTACCTACCACAGCTTCCAATTGATAAGCATTAACTGTATTAGGGAAAGTAAACTCGGTAATTACATTTGGCGTGCCGCTTGAATTATCGGTGTATAATGCAAGTACTTTATTACGGTTTAAAGAAAATGTAAAGTTCGAGGTCCAGTGAAAGTCACTGCTTATGTTGCCATTATAACCCAAACTGCCTTCAAAGCCTTCATTTTTAACATTACCGCCGTTTACATATTGGCTGGCATAACCGCCTGATGCTGTTGAGGTAGCCACGTCAAAAAGCTGATTGTAAGAGTTGGTGTGATAATAGGTTGCATCAAACGTGATGTGGTCATGATCAAACCGCCATTCGGTACCAATTTCAAATGAATGGGTAATTTCCGGTTTTAATGTTTCAAGTGGTTGGGTAAGGGCTAAATTAAGAAAACCGCTGCTAAGCGTGTATTGCGCAGGTGTGCTCACAAATGCCGGGATACTGTTACCCACATCAGTATACGAAACCCGCAGTTTGCTGAAGCTAATAAAATCAGGCATTTTGAACATACTGCTCAGTACGTCACTTAAACCAACAGATGGATAAAAGAACGAGTAACTATTTGTAAAAGCCAAAGGCGAAGCCCAATCGTTGCGACCGGTAACATCCAAATATAAATACTTTTTATAACCAAAATCGACACTGGCAAAAGCTGATTGTGTTTGCGCTTCTGTTTTGTTTGTTTGATTAAAAGGGTTTCCTGATGTCAAAATAACGTTGCCTACGTTAAAATAGTTATCAATATTGCCAAGGTGGCCCCCAAAGCCCAATGAACTGTTCTGGTTATCCTGGATGCTTACACCCAAAGTGCCGTTAATGTTAAAATCACCCGACAGGTCTTTATTTACATTAAGCAACAAGTCACCGTAAACCTGGTTTTGGCCGCTGGAGCTATAATTATAACCTCCGGTAGGCCCTGCTAACAGCTCTGTAGTGCCGGCGTAAAGTTCCTGGCTACTGGTTTGGTCGGCTTTATCAACCTTTACACGGCCCTGAATGTTCAGCCAGCTTGTAATATCGTATTTTGCCAATACGGTTGCCAATAAACGGTTTAGCCCCTGGGTTGTAGGATTTTTATACTGTATCCAATAAGGGTTTTGCGGGTCATCACCGCCTGAACCACTATTGGTATAAGGGGTTATCCAGTTTGGAAGATAAATATTACGAACAGGATCTAAAGATTCGTAATTTTTATACGGGCTAAAATCTGTACCCCTTGGAAATAAATAAATACTGGTTAACGGGTTAAAATAAGTGCCCGAAGTGGGACGGTCGTTTGTGTTTTGGAAAATATAATTCGCACTAAGATCAATAGTTAATTTATCGTTCAGCGATTTAGATGTATTACGAACAGTGATATTATTCCGGTTAAAAACATTTCCCGGTTCTATTCCGTCGGTATGTGTATTCCCGTAAGAAATATAAGTTTGATTTTTCTCGGTTCCGGTGCTAAGCGTAAATGAATTGATCGCGCTAACGCCTGTATTAAAAAAGGATGCCGGGTTCAAGTTAGGCGTTCCTGGTGATTCGGCCGCACCGTACGAATTTATTGAGCCAGGGTTTGTAACACCATTATCGCCGCGCCCATATTCACTTTGTAATTTTGGCAGCAAAACAGCTTTATCAAAAGTTGTATTTGAATTAAATGTTACCACCGTTTTACCAGCCTTGCCTTTTTTTGTAGTTATTAAGATAACCCCATTGGCAGCGGCGCTACCATATAAGGCAGATGCCGAGGCTCCTTTTAATACGCTGATACTTTCAATATCATCGGGGTTGATATTCGAGATACCGTCACCACCATCGGCACCGTATGAGAATACTCCATTGGGTTGTGAGCTGGTAAGCGGATTAAGCGGGATACCATCAACCACATACAAAACATTGCTGCTCCCGAAGATGGATTTATTGCCCCTTAATACAACTTTGGTTGAACCACCTGCACCTGATGAGCTTTGCGTGATTTGCAAACCCGACACTTTACCATCAAGGCTGTTTACAAAACTCGGATCTGGCGCTACTTCCAATTCTTTGCCAGAAACCGTTTGCTGGTCGTAACTCAAGGATGCCGCACTTTTTGTGATGCCCAAGGCGGTAACAACAACTTCCTGTAATGAATGTGAATCGGTTTTCAGCACGACATTAATGGTAGCGCCGCTACCAACGGTAACCTCCTGTGTAACATAGCCAATGTAAGTAAACACCAACACATTACCTGCTGTTGCATCAAGGCTGAACTGCCCGTTAATGTCGGTCTGGGTACCCTGGGTAGTGCCTTTAATGCTCACACTTACACCAATTAAAGGCATCCCGGTGCTGTCTTTCACTGTTCCTTGTACCTTTTGGATATCGCGCTGCGGGGCAACATTCCCTCCCGATACAATTATTTTGTTTTTAAATAATTCAAAGTGCAGGCCGGTTTGGTCGGTAATTTCGGCCAATACCTCTTTAACGGGTAAATTTTTGCAATTAATAGAAACCAGTTTTTCCGTATTAAATTCATTACGATCGTAATGGATATCTAAACCGGTCTTTTTTCCTAAGCTTGCCAAAACGTTTTCCAGTGGCTTTTTCACCACATTCATGGTCAATGTTGTGTCCGGATAATACATCGGGGTGGCTGCTTCGGGCTGCGCTATGGTGCCTACCGGGGCAAGGAGCGCCATGAGGCAGCAGATTTTTAAAAAGTGTAAAGTAATTTTCATATTCGTTTCGAGTTGGTTTGCTAATTAAGTGTTATATAAGTGTTATTTATCCTGCAGCTTATCCCTTCAGTAAGGCAAACTGTTTTTAATATATCGTTAAGCGGTTCGTCCTTAAAAGTGCCGGTATAGCTCCAGTTAGTGCGGCTGCTGTTATTTTTAATTACTACATTAAACTTGTTCTCTATCGAGTTAAGCACTTCGTCCATCGTTGCGTCCTGGAATGCCAGTACGCCATCCTTCCATGATGTTATTGGGGTTTCATCCTTAAAATCTGATTTTATTAACCGGCCTGACAGTTTGTTCAAAACAACTTGTTGGTGAGGCATCAATATTTTTTCATTAATGGACCTTTGGCCAGGGTGCAGGTCATCTACCCTTATTTTACCATGGATCAGCGAAATAGATACCTTATGTTCCCTGGCATAGCTCCGTATATTAAATGCCGTGCCAAGCGCTGTAGTGGCAAATTTGTTGGTATAAACTGTAAATGGACTTGTTTTATCTTTGGCTACTTCAAAAAGCGCTTCCCCTTCGTCAAGGTAAATGGGGCGTTTATGGTTGATGAATTTCAACGGGTAACGTAACGAGCTGGAGGCATTGAGCGTGATGAAACTACCGTCTGAAAGTTTGATTTGATCGGTTATGCCTTTTTGGGTTTGTACATAAACCCAGCCGTTAATGGTGTGCTGCTCAACCCCCGGCAGGTTAGCTAATTGAATGCCAGCTTGTTTTTTTGCATGGAGTACCTTGATGGCCACGAAAATTGCCATAAATACAAGTAAAGAAGCGGCAATTGCAAACCAGCCATTATATTTTCTATGCGGCATCAACGGCCTAACAACAACACGCTCATCGATCCCGTTTTTAGTAATGATAAGCTGTTCGTCTACAAAACTTTCAGTAAAGTGTTCCTCACTGTCGTTTTTTATAGTCTCAAGCCAATCTTCAATAAGTTTTGATTCTGCCGCCGTGCATGTACCCTGCTTATATTTTTCGAGCAGGATTTCAGTTTGATTTAAGTCCAATGTACCGTTTGTTTTATTGGTAGTCGAACAAAACGGGTGGTGGTACTATCGTGGGATAAAAAATATTTTAAGGACGGGTAAATGATCCTTTCTGATGCTGGTAGGTAGCACTACAAACTATCCGGGCTTAAATAAATGCCTTTGCCCTTTTTAGGGGCGTCGCCCAAATAAATAACATAGCCTGCTTCTTTAATGAAGGCATCTTTAAAACGCTGGTGAACGGAGCCGGGCTGTTTTTTATCATTTATAATAAATTCCTTTTCATCGAGTTTGAATGATCGTATTTTTTCGCTGCCGATAAGCCTTTGTGTCGTTATTTCATCCATTACTTTCCTGATGACCGCCCTGCGCACAGTAATATCGTCACCCTGCACCTGGTATGACCTGAGCAATTTCGCCCATTTGGCAGGGTCCCGGAGAATTTTTTGCAGCAAGTCCGGATGCTTATTAATATCGAATGGCGTATCAGTTTTTGTCCTGGCATTATTCGGTATGTAGCTAATAGAAGGGATTTTATCGATATAGCTCCGGTAAAGATTATTTGTATTCCTGCTTTTAACAAGTGCGCTATCGGTCATCGAGGTGGTTAGTTTTTCGCCGGCATATAATGTTATTATATGTTTGTGCTTTTTAACACCCACAATGCCTGATTCAACAATAACCGCAGTGATGCCGCCGTTGCTTTTAACATTAAACGAGGTGCCCATTACAGTAATTAACACGTCGTTCACGTTTATCACAAATGGTTTGCTCTGATCGTGCTTCACATTAAAGAATGCTTCACCGCTTAGCTCAACATTTCTTTTATCTCCTTTAAATCCTTCAGGGTATTTGAGGCTGGAATATTTATTGAGTGTTATTATTGAACCATCGGGCAAAGTGTCGACCCTGGTGTTATTAGCAGTAGCCGAAGTTAAAAGCTTTACCGGCGGATTGTTTGCCGACAAGAAAGCAGTACGGCTGTCACCCCGTTTAAAAAAGTAGGGCACAATTAAGGCAGCCGCCGAAACAAGCACGATAATCGCAGCAACCTTTAGCCATTGAAAGTTATATTTAGTTTTTGATGTCGCGATGTATTCTTTTTGTACCCTTTCCCTAAAACGATTCCATGCCGCGTTTTCATCTGCGTTACTATCGCGTGCCAGCTTTTGGCTTTCGTCCCAAATAATTTTAAAATGCCCAAAGTATTCGCGGTTTTCATCGCTGGCGCCAATCCACAATTCAGCCTCTGCGCTTTCATCAGCGCTGGCTTCTCCGGCAAGGTATTTTACCAGCAATTCATCGGGGGCTATATGTTTTCTATCTGTTTTCACTTCTATTACCTTACTTTAAACAGTAACCACAGCAATACCGGTAAAAAATCTACAAGCTTTTTTCGAAGTACTTTTAACGCCTTGCCCATTTGTGCCTCCACTGTTTTTATTGATAAGCCCATTTGGCTGGCTATTTCCCTGTATTTTAACTCATCGAAACGGCTCATGTAAAATATTGTGCGGCATTGTTCAGGTAATTCATTCATAGCTTTCTTTAAATGCGCTTCCAATTCATTTAGTTCAA
>JABDCF010000079.1 GCA_013288235.1 Bacteroidota bacterium
CAACCTCAAACGGCTTATAGCGGCTGGCAAAGTCGTGTACATCCAAACCTAAGTGATGCGATGTGCCGTGCATAAAGTATTTTTTATATAAAGGCATCTTAGGGTCTTGTTTTGCCACATCGTGCTTATCAAGCAGGCCCAGGCCAATCAGTTCGCTGGTCATTATCTTCCCAACTTCATCGTGGTATTCATTCCATATAGCGCCGGCAACCAAAAGCTTTGTTGCGGCACGCATTACGCGTAAAACAGCATTGTAAACATCTGATTGGCGTTTGGTGAAACGTCCGTTCACCGGCACCGAGCGGCTCATGTCTGCATTATAATTGCCATATTCAGCGCCAAAGTCAAAAAGTATCACATCGCCATCCTTACAAACCTGGTTATTATCAATATAATGCAGTACAATGGCGTTTTTGCCAGAGGCGATGATCGGGCTATAGGCATGGCCTGTTGCGCGCTGGCGTAAAAACTCGTGCGTTATTTCAGCTTCTATCTCATATTCGGCAACGCCCGGTTTCAAAAATTTAAGGACCCGCACAAAAGCATCACGTGTAATTTCGCAAGCCTTTTTTGTCAGCTCTATTTCAACTGCTGATTTTACAACCCGCAGGTCACGTAAAATGAGCGCCGAACGTTCATAATGATGTAATGGATATTTTGCCCGTATTATTTCATATTGCCTAATATCGCGATAGGGTACCGTGTGGCTGTAACGGTCGTTCTCGTTTGTATTTATATATATGTGTTCAGCATAGTTGACAACTGTATGCAAAATAGTATCAAATTCACTCAACCATACTATGTTTTCGATGCCAGAAGCCTCCTTTGCCTCTTCTTTGGTATATTTATGCCCTTCCCAAATGGCGATGTGTTCACTGGTTTGTCTTAAAAAGAGTACTTCTTTGTATAACGGATTAGGACAGTCGGGGAATAACAACAGGATACTTTGCTCCTGGTCAATCCCTGTGAGATAAAAAAAATCAGGGTTTTGTTTGAATAAAAAACTCTGGTCGCCGTTCCTCGGAAACTCATCATTTGAATGGAAAATAGCTAAGGCACAGGGCTTTAGTCGCGAAACGAAATTTTTTCTATTATTGGTAAATAATTCGTTACTAATAGCCTTATATTTCATTTTTATACATTTATTAATTTTTTTAAAACATTTTTTTTTATTTATTTGTACTACTATTACAAATTTTGGAACAATGTTTGGTTATTGTTTCAAACATAATTACTATTTTTGAAAAAAATCACAATTAAAATTGTTTAATCTTAAAACTATGAACTATTCTACATTAAAGAAAACAGCCGTACTATCATTTGTTTCCTTGATGGCAGTTGGGATGGCGAAAGCCCAAACAACTACCGCAGATACATCGAAAATGTCGTCTGGAACTACTGCCAAGGTATTTGGCGGTACCTCACAGTACAATACCTGGAGCGTTGGCGTCAACGTTGGGGCATTAACACCCAATGTCTTCACTGGTGGCGTTAATGAATTTAACAGCAACAAGATTGCTATTGGTTATGGTGTTTCATTAAAAGATCAGGTAACCCATTCCTTTGGTTTACAACTTGACTTTCACGGTGGTCAATTAGAAGGTACTTCGGCTAATGGTGTACCCGATCATGAAGACGGCGGTAAATTAGCAACCAGCTTTACCACCTCATTATTTTCAGGAACACTTAGTGGTGTTTGGAACTTCGGTAACGTAAGCTTCTTACATCGCACAAACGGCATTAACTTCTATTTGAGCGGTGGTGCTGGTTTATCATTCTATCAGCCGAAAGTTACTTACGCTGACGGATCTGTAATTAACTGGGCTGACTACAACGGAAGCACAAGCCACAGGGTTAAAGAATTAGTTCTTCCTTTCGGTGGTGGTGCTAAATTCAAACTAAGCGATCAGTTAGACCTTAACTTAGGCTATACCGAAAACTTTGTTGATGGTTTTAACCTAACTGGTGTTGAACGTTCAGGTAACTACCCTGCCGAAGACAAATACGGTTATGGTTATGTTGGTTTAGAATACACTTTCGGTTCAAAATCAAAACCAAGCTTAGAGTGGGCAAACCCTGTTGCAATGATGTATGATGAATTATACGATGCAGCATTACGCCAGGAAGTTGAAGCTTTAAAAGGCCGTGTTGCTAACGTTGAAACTGCTGTTAATGATTTGAAGAAAGATTCTGACGGTGACGGCGTTTCTGATCAATTCGACAAATGCCCGAACACACCTGCAGGTACTGTGGTTGACGGTTCTGGTTGCCCATTGGTTATCCCTCCTCCAATTGACACTTCTTTATTTATGAGGAAACCGATAGCCGGTGCTGCTGCTGCTGCTACTGCTTACTCAAACATCCAGTTTGAATTTGACAGTTCAGTATTGAAAACTTCATCTTACCCAATCTTAGATCTTACATCTGCTGACTTAAGGGCAACTAAAGCATCTGCTGAATTGGATGGCTTTGCTTCATCTGAAGGTACTGCTGCTCATAACATGCGTTTGTCAAGAGACCGTGCTAACTCAGTAAAAACTTACTTAGTTAACTCAGGTGTTGAAGCAAGGAAACTAAAAGTTAAGGCTTACGGTGAAACCCACCCAGTTGCTGACAATTCTACTGAAGCAGGACGTATATTAAATCGTCGTGTTGAATTCAAGAAAAAATAGTCAACAATTAAAATAGTTGCAAAAGGCTTCCCGGTTATCCGGGAAGCCTTTTTTGCTTTATTAAAGCAGAAAGCTTAAAGCTGAAAGTCCTAAGCTTTTTGCTTGATAATAAAGCTTAAAGCCGAAAGTCCAAAGCTTTTTGCTTGATAATAAAGCAGAAAGCTAAAAGTCCAAAGCTTTTTGCTTGATAATAAAGCGGAAAGCTTAAAGCCGAAAGTCCGAAGCTTTTTGCTTGATAAAAAAGCAGAAAGCTTAAAGTCCAAAGCTTTTTGCTTTTAGCTTTTCGCTTTCTGCCTATTTTTGCTTTGCGCTTTAAGCTTTCTGCTTATATTTGTTTATGTATTTCTTCCGGAAAAAAGACCCGAACAGGCCTACAAATTTTAACCTTAAGGTGATGCATGCCATCAATGCTATTGCCATAACCGTTTTTTTGCTGGGCATTATCTGGAAACTTATTGAGTGGATATTTTTCAAGAAAATATGATGGGAAGGTGAAAGCTTAAAGGTAAAAGGCGAAAGGCAGCTACGTCTTCGGTTATTAATAATTATACAACCATCTGCCGGATGGCAGAATATATAAAACAAAACTACTAATGAAAACAGTTATCAATACTAATAATGCCCCAGCCCCTATCGGGCCGTACAGCCAGGCCATAGTTGCCGGAGGTTTTCTATTTGTTTCGGGACAAATCCCTATTAACCCTGCCACCGGCGAACTTGTATTGGATGATATAAAAGCCGAAACCAAACAGGTAATGGAAAATATCAAGGCCATTTTAGTAGCGGCCGGTGTTGATTTCATCAATATCGTTAAAACCAGCATCTTTTTGAAAGACATGCAAAATTTTACGCAGGTGAATGAAGTATATGGCACCTATTTTACAGGCGAATACCCTGCCCGCGAAACAGTGCAGGTTGCCGGCCTGCCCAAAAATGTTAATGTAGAGATAACCGTTACAGCTATATTGAATTAGTAATTTGGTGAATTAGTGATTGATCATATTCGGTTAGTAATTTAATGATTCAAGCATTTAATAGATGGCGAACTTTTTTTTGATAGTATAAATATAGAAGCGTGAAGCTAACTCAATAATTCAATAATTCAATAATTCAATAATTTACTAATTGACTCCCCCAGCCTTTCAAACCCCAATAGAGTATTTAAAAGGCGTTGGCCTTAGTAGGGCGGAAATGCTGAAAAAAGAGCTGCAAATATTCAATTTCGAAGATTTGCTGCGCCACTTGCCTTATAAATATATTGACCGCACCCGGTTTTATAAGATAAAAGACATCCAACCTGACTTGCCTTATGTGCAGGTGCTTGCGCGCCTCACACATATTGAACTGCTGGGTGAAAAGCATACCAAACGGTTAGTTGCACAGGCTATAGACGATACGGGAGTAATTGAGCTGGTTTGGTTCCAGGGTATTAAATGGGTTGAAAAAAGTATCAGCGTTGGCAAAGCCTATATTCTTTTTGGCAAGCCCGGCTTTTTTAATGGTAAGGCCCAGATGGCGCACCCCGAAATGGAGCCGTACTCGGCCGAAGTGTTGCAGCGCAAAGGTAACTTAACGCTACAGCCTGCCTATAACTCCACCGAAAAACTAAAACCGTACTCGTTAGACAGTAAAGGTATCTCGAAGCTGGTAGCTTTATTATTGGAGCAACAACTAAGGCAAATAGACGAAAACCTGCCTTTATATTTAATAAACCGGTTTAAACTAATGGGCCGTGCTGATGCTTACCGGAATATCCATTTCCCGGCAGATGCGGCGACACTTAACGAGGCCACTCATCGGTTAAAATTTGAAGAGTTGTTTTTTTTGCAGCTTAAACTGTTAAAAAATAAACTGCTACGTACGCAAAAATTTAAAGGAAACATATTTAGTGTCGTAGGTAATTATTTTAATAATTTTTATGAGCATAAGCTTCCATTTGCTTTAACAAACGCACAAAAACGGGTTTTAAAGGAGATACGGCAGGATACCCAGCGCGGCGTGCAAATGAACAGATTACTGCAAGGCGATGTTGGCAGTGGCAAAACTGTGGTTGCATTGATGAGTATGCTGATAGCTATAGATAATGGCTTTCAAACTTGTATCATGGCGCCAACGGAAATATTGGCCAACCAGCATTATCAAACCATAAAAGAATTGGTAGGCGATGGCTTTATTGAAGTAGCATTGTTAACGGGTTCAACAAAGGCCAAAGACCGAAAAGTTTTGCATGAAAAACTGGAGAATGGCGACCTGAAAATATTGATAGGCACCCACGCGCTTATTGAAGATAAGGTGCAATATAAAAACCTGGGTTTTGTTGTAATTGACGAGCAGCACCGCTTTGGCGTTGAGCAAAGGGCAAGGCTTTGGCGCAAAAACAACATTCCGCCGCATATATTGGTGATGACCGCCACGCCCATACCACGTACGCTGGCCATGACTTTGTACGGCGACCTTGATATTTCGGTGATTGATGAACTGCCTGCCGGGCGCAAACCAATACAAACGGTTCATTTTTATGAGGCGCAGCGTTTACGGATGTTCGGCTTTATGAAGCAGGAAATTGCCAAAGGCCGCCAGGTGTATGTAGTATATCCGCTGATACAGGAAAGCGAAAAACTCGACTTGAAAAACCTGGAAGAAGGTATTGATGTAATGGCGCACGAATTTCCGTTGCCAGCGTACAGGATAAGTATTGTACATGGTAAAATGAAAGCGGCTGCCAAACAATTTGAAATGAATCGCTTTATAAAAGGCGAAACGCAAATAATGGTGGCAACAACAGTAATCGAGGTTGGCGTGAATATCCCTAATGCATCGGTAATGATCATTGAAAATGCCGAGCGTTTTGGCCTGTCGCAATTGCACCAATTGAGGGGGCGCGTGGGCCGTGGCGCGGAGCAGTCGTTTTGTATTTTAATGAGCCATCATAAATTAAGTCATGACGGAAAGGTTAGGCTTAACACTATGGTGAAAACAAACAACGGCTTCGAAATTGCCGAAACCGACCTGCAACTACGCGGCCCCGGAAATATTGATGGAACCCAGCAAAGCGGAGTACTTGATTTGAAAGTAGCCAATATAATAACCGACCAGGAATTGTTAATGCTGGCACGTACCTGTGTGGAGGGCATTTTTGAAAAGGACCCGCAATTGGCCTTACCCGAAAACCAAATATTGCACCAAACGCTACAAGCAAAGGGTGAGGGTTTGAGCTGGGATAAAATCTCCTGATTTGGGATTTACGGTTTACGATTTCGGATTTTTTTGATTTAAGAATTTGGATTTTTGATTCCGAATTTATTAGGGCGCCTATGATTTTGATATTGACTTTTCAATAGCAATCTTTTCGCAACAAAACAATATATTTAGCCTGATGAATAAACTGGTTGGTTTTTTACTTTGTTTGACGCTTATTCAATTTACTGCTTGTACCACAGATACATCCTCCTCAAAAAAAACCATTTTCAATATTAACCTCAACGAAGGGCTTAGTTCGCTGGATCCGGCTTTTGCCCGTAACCAAAATTCGCTTTGGATGGTTAACCAGGTTTTTAATGGTTTGGTACAGATAGATGACAGCCTTAAAATACGGCCCTGCATTGCCAAAAGCTGGAATATATCGGCAGACGGTAAATTGTACACCTTCCATTTGCGCAACGACGTTTATTTTCATGACGATCCTTTATTTAAAAACGGGATCGGCCGAAAGGCTGTGGCCGCCGATTTTGTTTACAGTTTCAGCAGGCTCATCGACCCGAAAGTAGCCTCGTCTGGTTCCTGGATATTTAGTGATAAAGTGGATGGTAAAAAAGCATTTACCGTTGTTGATGATACCACTTTACAAATAAAATTAAAACAACCGTTTCCACCGTTATTGAGTATGCTTACCGCGCAATACTGTTCGGTTGTGCCGCGCGAGGTGGTTGACCATTGCGGAAAAGATTTTAGGGCACATCCCGTAGGTACCGGCCCGTTTAAATTTAAATACTGGAAAGAAGGCGAGGTAATGGTGCTGCTGAAAAATGAAAAGTATTGGGAAAAGGACAAGGATGGCAGCCCCCTGCCCCACCTGGATGCTATCCGGGCCACTTTCATCGGCGATAAGCAAACGGAGTTTATGGAGTTTATCAGCAAAAAGCTTGATTTTTTAAATGATATAGATGGCAGCTATCGCGATGATATTCTTTCAAAATCGGGGCATATCACACAAAAATATAAAGGCAAATTTATTTTGAATTCCGGCCCATACCTTAATACCATTTACCTCGGCATGCTGGTGGATAGCAGCCTGGCTATTGTTAAAGGTTCGCCGTTAAAGAAGCTGAAAATAAGGCAGGCCATTAATTATGCCATCGACAAGCAAAAGATGATAAAATACCTGCGCAACAGCATGGGCACACAGGGCGCAGCTGGCTTTATACCCATGGGCATGCCCGGCTTCGATGCTAAACAAGTACATGGCTACACCTATAACCCCGAAAAAGCCCGTCAGTTATTAAAGGAAGCAGGTTATCCCAACGGCGACAACCTGCCCGAAATTGTACTGCATACCACAGTAAGTTACCGCAGCCTTATAGAATATGTGCAAGGCCAACTGGACCGGGTGGGCATTAAAACCAGTGTGGAGATTACCCAGGGCGCCAGCCTGCGCGAGCTGGTATCAAAAAATGGCGTTAACTTTTTTTATGGCAGCTGGATAGCGGATTACCCTGACGCTGAGAATTATTTATCGGTATTTTATTCAAAAAATAAAATACCCTGGGGCCCAAACTATACCGGTTTTAACAATAAACAATTCGATGCCTTGTTTGAACAATCGTACAATGAGCCTAACGATGAAAAACGCTACGCCCTGTACTGGCAGATGGATAACCTGGTGATGCAGCAGTCGCCGGTGGTGGTTTTGTATTATGACAAGCGGGTAAACCTATACCAAAATAATATATCGGGTTATAGTGTTAACGCACAGAATTTGCTGACGCTTAAGCGTATAAGGAAGAGGTAGTTATTGCGATTGATCAGTAATATTCCCTAAGATATCGATTAACTTCCTCTATGGAATCTAACCGGATAATTTCACAAGTATTCCAATCGGCAACTATTAAATTGTACTTATTATTTAAGGATAACAGTATTAATGATATTTGGGCTATTCGTTCATCAGAATTCCCCCCTATTGAGGTAATCCATAATTCTTGAACGATTTGATTACGAACTTCAGTCCAAAATGAAAATAACGTATCTCCATATGCCCTGGTTACGCCTTTTCTATAATCAATCCAATCGCCGCCACCGTAAAATATTTTTTTTATTCTGCTAAAGCCATGCTCGTTAAGTACATTTTCAAACTCCTCAACTTTTATATTAAGTTGGGAGGTTGCGTTAAAAATATTCTCCCTTCGGTGTAAAGCGGTAAAACCGGTTCCATCAAAATGTTTGCGTGCGAACTCATTAGCCTGCTTAGCTTGCTTTAACACCAACCAATAATTCGACGTGGGGATAATTTCAACCTGGCAATAATCATTTTCCATCATGAAGGTAGAACTTTCGGTTTGCTTCTTTCTAAAGAATGAAAATAGGCTCATCCTACAAATGTAGGATTCTGATTTGGTTCAAATACTCCGAAACATACAAATCAAAAAATTCCGATCCGCTCATTGGCCGACCAAAATCCGAAATCAATTGCTCATCGGAAAATCAACCAGATCCTTATAAATATCGCTTGAGTTTCTTTTACTGTCTTCAACCGACCAGGCGGCCATGGCATATAAAACCTTATTCAAGCTTGAACCTGATGGTGTAAGGGTGTAAGTTACGTATGGCGGTACCACCGGTTTAGCTTCGCGGATTACCAGTTTATCAGCTTCCAATTGTTTAAGGTGCTGGATCAGCATTTTTTCGGTAATGGCCGGTATGGCTTTCTGTATTTCGCTATAGCGTTTGCTGCCAGATAATAAATGAAACAGGATGATAGGCTTCCAGTAACCGCCGATCCTTTCCATCAGGTAGGTTACCGGGCACTGAGTAAAGGCCAACTGTTTATTTTCCTGTATTGTTGAGGTTTCTTTTACTGCTGTCATTAATACACACTTTAGGGTAAGTACTTGTATAAAAGTAAGTACAAATATACCTTTGTCTTGTCAAATAAAAAAAAATAAAAATTATGAAAATTACAATCACGGGGTCATTAGGTAATATCAGCAAACCATTGGCCAAACAATTAATTGCGGCAGGTCACCAGGTAACTATAGTTAGCAGCAATGCTGATAAAACAGCAGCAATTGAAGCATTGGGCGCGAAGGCAGCAATAGGCTCGATAGCCGATGCAGAGTTCCTGGCAAAAGCATTTACCGGTGCAGATGCTGTATATACTATGGTACCGCCAAATTTTGGCGCCAGCAACTACCGCAAATACATTAACGGAGCGGCTGAAAATTATGCACAGGCCATTACTATGGCAGGAATAAAACGTGTAGTTAATTTAAGCAGTATCGGCGCAGATATTGATGGCGGCACCGGGCCAATTTCAGGTAATCATGATGGTGAAATTATATTAAACTCATTAGAAAATGTGGCAATAAAACATATTCGCGCAGGCTTTTTCTTTGTAAACCTTTTTGCCAATATCGATATGATAAAAAACCTTGGTTTCCTTGGGTCAAATTATGGCAGCAAAACGCGGTTGATCATGGTACATCCCGAAGATATTGCAGCCGCTATAGCAGAAGAATTGCAGCAACCGCTCACAGGCAAAAGCGTACGTTATATAACAAGCGACGAACGCAACACCGGCGAAATAGCCGCCGTTTTAGGCGCCGCCATAGGCAAACCCGATCTGCAATGGGTTGAATTTACTGATGAACAATCACTAAACGGCATGCTGCAGGCCGGCTTACCACCGGAAATTTCAAAAAACTTTGTTGAAATGGGAACAGCCGTACGCAGCGGCATATTATGGAAAGACTACGATGCGAAAAACACTGTGCCTACAGGTAAAATAAAACTGGAAGTGTTTGCGAAAGAGTTTGAAGAAAAGTTTAAAAGCTAAAACTGATTTTCCTCTAATAGTAGCCAACAAAAAAGCCTTTCCAAATCGGAAAGGCTATAAAAATATCCAAATCAAAAATTCGCAAATCCGAATCATTTGTACTTTAAAGCATCGGCCTTAATTATACCATCAGCCGCATCTTCAACGGCGGTAGTTCCCAGTATAATAATACCATCGGCGCCAATTTTTTTAGCGTATGCGGATAATTTAGCTTTTACCTGTTCCTGGTCACTCTGGAAATAATTGACAAAACTTAAATGACCAATCACATTATAATCTTTTTTAACATCATGGGCCGAATAATAAATATCTACCGAAGAAGTCGGCGCAAGCCTGTCGCCGAAATAGGTGACAGAGCCACAGGATGAGAACAACAGGCAAAGCCCGACGATTAAAAATTTTAGAGGTTTCATGACTAAAGGCTTTTTAATTAGAACTAATTTATTGATAATTAGTTGTTAGTCAGTCACGTAATAATGTTATTACGTGCCGCGGGGCCGCCTTTATTAATTACGTTCAAACAACAAAAAAGCCCCCAAAATGGAGAGGCTTTCATTTGTTTAGGTGAAAGGCGAAAGGTAAAAGGTTAATGGATTTGACCTTTTGCCTTTTGCCTTTCACCTCCTTAAGATGCCATTTGCTTCCGGATGATATTCAGTGCGCCACCGGCTTTAAACCATTCTATTTGCTGTGCGTTGTAGGTGTGGTTTACGGCAAAACTATCTACCGAGCCATCTTTATGGCGCAATACCACGCCTAACTGTTTGCCGGGGGCAAATGTTGTTAAACCGGTGATATCGATAACATCGTCTTCCTGTATTTTATCATAATCGTTGCTGTCGGCAAAAGTAATGCCGAGCATGCCTTGTTTTTTAAGGTTGGTTTCGTGTATACGGGCAAATGATTTTACCAGTATGGCACGTACGCCAAGGTGACGCGGCTCCATAGCGGCGTGCTCGCGTGATGAACCTTCTCCATAGTTTTCGTCGCCAACTACAATGGTGCCTATACCGTGTGCTTTGTAATCGCGCTGGGTAGCAGGTACCGGGCCATATTCACCGGTCAGTTCATTTTTAACGCTATCGGCAGTGTTGTTAAAGTAGTTAATAGCGCCGATAAGCATATTGTTGGAGATGTTATCCAAATGCCCGCGGAATTTTAACCATGGGCCAGCCATAGAAATATGGTCGGTAGTACATTTACCTTTTGCTTTTATCAACAGCCGTAAGCCGGTAATATCAGTACCTTCCCATGCTGTGAACGGATCAAGCAATTGCAGGCGTGATGATTTTGGATCAACCTTTACCTCCACATGGCTGCCATCTTCGGCAGGCGCCTGGAAACCGGCATCTTCTACCGCGTAGCCTTTTATAGGCATTTCAATGCCCAATGGCTCGTCAAGTTTCACCTGTTCGCCAAGTTCATTGGTCAGTGTATCCACAAGCGGGTTAAAAGTAAGATCACCTGCAATAGCAAATGCCGTAACAATCTCGGGCGATGCTACAAAAGCATGTGTATTGGGGTTGCCATCA
The DNA here is from genome assembly GCA_013288235.1 of Bacteroidota bacterium. Classification (GTDB taxonomy): domain Bacteria; phylum Bacteroidota; class Bacteroidia; order Sphingobacteriales; family Sphingobacteriaceae; genus Mucilaginibacter. The sequence continues at coordinate 11,256 of JABDCF010000079.1, forward strand.
TTACGTTTTGCAAAGTTGCGGTTAAACGAAGTGATGATAGAGTTTTTGCGTGTAGGGTCGTCAGTATGACGCGCCCATTGGCCAATACAAGGGCCGCAGGCATTAGCCAAAACTACGCCGCCCATTGATTCGAATGTAGCAAGATAACCATCTCGTTCAACGGTGTACCGTACAAGCTCTGAACCTGGTGTAATGGTAAACTCCGACTTTGTTTTTAAATGTTTATCGGTTGCCTGTTTGGCAATAGAAGCCGAACGGGTAATATCCTCGTACGATGAGTTGGTACATGAACCTATCAACCCAACATCCAGCTGGAACGGCCAGTGGTTTTCTCGTACCGCAGTAGCGAATTTAGAGATAGGCCATGCCAGGTCGGGCGTAAACGGCCCGTTTACGTGTGGTTCAAGCTCGGTAAGGTTTATTTCAATTACCTGGTCAAAATATTGTTCAGGGTTTGCGTAAACTTCAGGGTCACCGGTCAGGTGTTCAGCAACGGCGTCCGCCAGTGTGGCAATGTCAGCACGCGTTGTGCCTTTAAGGTAATCGGCAATTTTTTCATCATACCCGAAGATAGAAGTGGTTGCACCGATCTCGGCGCCCATGTTACAAATGGTGCCTTTGCCAGTTGCCGAAAGCGAACGTGCGCCTTCGCCAAAATATTCAACAATGGCGCCGGTACCGCCTTTTACGGTAAGGATGCCGGCCACTTTAAGTATAACGTCTTTAGCTGATGTCCAGCCGGATAATTTACCGGTAAGTTTTACGCCGATCAATTTCGGGAATTTAAGCTCCCATGGCAGGCCTGCCATTACATCACAGGCATCCGCGCCGCCAACACCAATGGCTATCATACCTAAACCGCCTGCATTTGGTGTATGTGAGTCGGTGCCGATCATCATACCGCCGGGGAATGCGTAGTTTTCTAAAACAACCTGGTGGATAATACCAGCGCCTGGTTTCCAGAAACCCAGTCCGTATTTATCAGATACCGAAGCCAGGAAATCATAAACTTCTTTATTAACATCTTTGGCAGTGCTCAAATCTTCAGTCGCGCCAATTTTTGCCTGTATCAGGTGGTCGCAATGTACGGTTGAAGGCACAGCCACCTGCGGACGGCCAGCCTGCATAAATTGCAGCAGCGCCATTTGCGCTGTAGCATCCTGCATGGCCACACGGTCGGGTGCAAAATCCACATAGTCAACCCCGCGACCAAATGCTGTGTGGGCATCGCCTTCGGAAAGGTGGGCATATAATATTTTTTCGGTTAAAGTAAGGTGTTTGCCGGTCGCTTTACGGGCAGCAGCCACGCGGGTGCTGTAGCGGTCGTAAACTTTTTTGATCATATCTAAATCAAAAGCCATTTTATCTGATCTTTTAGGTGAGTAAAAAAATGAACCAGGTAAACGTGTTTACCTAATGCGGCGAATTTACAAAAATTACGATTAAATGGTGTCAGCGAATTGTGTAAATGTAATTTGGAGGGGTTCTAAATAGAGGTTGGTTTATTAAGTTGATTGGGTTGGATTAGGTTAGATTGGGTTGATTAAGTTGGATTAGGTTGATTGGGTTATTCCAGCTTTGTGATCTTAATGCGTTCTTGATGGTCTTTGTGGTAAAAAATTAAGTGAAGATTGCAAGTTGAGATGATAAATTGAGCTAATATTATATTTAGGGCGATGCCTTCGGCCCGGGCTGTACGCTCATACTGCACAGGCCTTAGCCACAAGGCCTGTATCCGCTGCCATCCCTATCGCTATGAGTGAGTCCTACTATCCTCTTAATTCTTACTACTTTTTTTATTTCGCAACGGTGGTGGCGGCGGTGGCGGTTTAAGACTATCCACCGGTGGCGGAGACAATACAACTTTAACCCTGACTTTTGACATTGACCCAAATGCTGAAATATGATCTGGTTTATCCGGCAAGAAGTTCCCATCCCACCCCTCGCTTAAATGGCCGCTGCTGAGTATCCTCCACTCACCCCTTATCAAAACCGCCTCATTAATAATCCATTGATAGTCTTTGCCATTGCAGACGAAATAAATAATGCCGCGTAGTGAAGTGCAAAGTATTTTGGGATCTTTTACTTCCTCAAATTTACAATTCTTATAACTAACCTCAGTCAAATTAATATTCAAACTGTCGGCTTGTTTCGACAGCAATAGAAAGCGTTTTTTCACCAACGCAATACGGCCTGGATCGCTCGAAAGTGGAACCTTATCAAGTGAATCTTGATTTACCAGCTCTTGTTTAAAACGTATGCTAAGTAGTTCTTCAAATTGGGCTCCCGTGATAACATGACTGACAAAATCATCCGCATTTCCGCTTTTTAAATCGATAAACATGGTTCGAAAAAAGCTAATGGGTTCAGTCTGTGCATAGACAGAGGCCGTTACAGCCAGGCATAATATCAATAAGCAAGTGAATTTTTTCATCTAATATCAACTTAAACACCCAAACTCAAACCCTTCCCTGCTCCAATACTCCATCGCCCTTGGCAAAGCGTACTCCATTCTTTCCTGCGCTTTTATACTATCATGGAATAAAACAATATCACCATTATCTGTATGTTTCAGTACATTTTTTAGGCATTGTTCCGGTTTCAGGTTGATGTCGAAGTCACCGCTTAATACACGCCACATGATAATTTGCAGGCCGGGTGTGGCTTCTTTCAGCAGTTTTATCTGCGCCCTTTTTATCCTGCCGTAAGGCGGGCGGAAGAGTTTTGTATCTAATAATTTATCGGCCTGCAAAAAGTTATCCAGGTAGGTTTTGTTATCTGTTTTCCAGCCGTTAAGGTGGTTATAGGTATGGTTGCCTATGGCGTGGCCTTCGTTTTTTACCTGCTCAAAAATATCAGGATGTTTGCGAACATTATCGCCAATACAAAAAAACGTAGCTTTGGCATTGTACTGTTTTAAAATATTTAAAACAAACGGTGTAACAATTGGTATAGGCCCATCGTCAAAAGTCAGGTAAATACGACGCTGGTTATGGTCAACGTTCCATACCAGGTTGGGGTACAGCTTTTTAAGCAACCAGGGTGTTTTTACCAGGTACATTTTTTAGATATGAGATTTTAGACATGAGATGTGAGACAAAGAACATAAAACAATTGAAATAATGAAGCATTGGCATTTATCTAAACACAAACATCTCAATTCCCATATCTCAAAGCTAAAAAATATTATACAGAATAACCTTATGGCACAAAATATATCAAGATTTAAAAAAGTAAGTATCCTCAGCATCATATGTTTTACATTGCTAAACATAACGGTTAATGCCCAGCAGGTAATAAGCCTGCAGCAGGCTGTTGATTCTACCATAAAAAATAACCTTACTATTAAACAGGCGCAATTAACAGAAGCCCTGGCCAACGAAGACTATAACCAGGCAAAATATAACCAATTGCCTACTATCAGCGCCAATCCGCAGGGTGGCTACTATTTCGGTAAAAGCCAGATTGCTGGAGCATTTGCTTATTCTACATCGGCGCTGAATATTAATGGCGCTGCCACAGCATCGTTAGTGCTTTACCAGGGCGGGCAGTTACGCAACCAGATATTGCAAAATAAACTGACGCTTGACGCCGATAAAACCAGTACCGCCAAGGTTAAAAACGACCTGCTATTAAACGTTGTTACCGATTACCTTACCATTTTAACCGATCAGGATTTGGTTATAGCCGCACAACAGCAACTCGAACTGGCGAAAATTACGCTGGACCGCGCCCAGAAAAACTTTGATGCCGGAAATGCGACCAGGGCCGACCTTGCACAGGCACAGGCGCAGGTTGAAACCGCTGAATTGAATTTAACCAACGACCAAAACCAGGTTGACCTTGCTATATTGGTGTTAAAGCAATATATGGAAATGGACCCAGGAAAACAGATAGTTATTGAGAAACCTGACATCAGCAAATTAACCAATATAAGGACAGTTTATGATGAGACGGAAGTAATTAAAACTGCCTTTACCACCAATCCAGATATTAAACTTGCGGAATTGCAGCAGGAAACATATGCGCAAGCCATAAAAGTAGCCAAGGGAAATTATTATCCCATCTTAAGTTTATATGGCGGTTTAGGAACGAGTTATTCCAATCAGGCAACAAATTTTAACGAAACACCAAATGGCACAACGAGTCAAATTGGTTTTGTGCAAGGAACAAATGCGGCAGTTTTAGCGCCTAATTTTACGACAACAACCACCCCGATTTCATTTGGCAGCCAACTGAGCAACAACTTCAACCAGTATTTTGGCCTCAGCCTGCAAATACCAATTTTTAACCATTATACCGCCCGCACATCAGTAAGGAAGGCAAAATTGAATTACGAATATGCCGAATTAACCACCGCGCTTGCAAAAAACACGTTAAGCAAAACTATTATACAGGCGGTGCTTGATTTGCAGGCGGCTGAAAAGAGCTATCAGTCGTCATTACAAACATATAATTCGAATAAGGAGGCATTAAATGTTACCAAACAAAGGTACGATGCCGGCCTCGTAAATACCCTTGATTATAATACAGCGCTTACAAATTATAATACATCGCAAAATAATATGATCGAGGCACAATACCAGGTAGTATTCAGAAGCAAAGTAATTGATTATTATATAGGGAACCCTATAGTGTTGTAGTCTTAAGTCCGAAGCCAAAAGTCAGTAGTTAGAAAAATTAAAAAGCATTAACATAAATTAAAATAAATCCGAAATCGAAATTCCGAAATCCGAAATCAAGATAAATCCGAAATCATAAAGAATCATGGGAAAAACTACAAAATATATTCTTATCACGTTAGGTGCATTGATCGTTGTGATCATATTATTAAAAATGACCGGCGTAATTGGCAAGCCGAAGTTAACCCAGGTTGCAACTGAAAAGGCTACGGTGCGCGAAATTAATGAGACCGTATCGGCAAGCGGAAAGATAAAACCGCATATCGAGGTAAAGATAACTCCTGAAGTTTCAGGCGAGGTTGTTGAACTGCCGATAAAAGAAGGCGATGTGGTTAAAAAAGGCGAGCTGCTTTGTAAAATAAGGCCTGACATTTTGAAGTCGGAACTTGATCGTGCAGAAGCGGCAAACAGCACACAAAAAGCAACTATCGGCAACGCCAAGCAAATGCTTGCCCAATCACAGGCTACTTATGATAACCAGGCATCAATTTACAAACGCGATAAAGTGCTTTATGATAACAAAGTTATAACAGCTGCTGAATTTGAAGCTGCAAAAGCAAGTTATGATGGCGCCAAAGCTGGGCTTGAAGCAGCCAAGCAAAATGTTATCGGTTCAACTTTCGGCCTGGCGCAATCGCAGGCATCGGTTAAGGAAGCAGCTGATAACCTTATAAAAACAACCATTTATTCACCTGTTGATGGGGTAGTTTCAAAATTATCTATTGAAAAAGGCGAACGCGTGCTGGGTACCCAACAATTTGCAGGTACCGAGATCATGACCATATCAGACCTTAGTCAGCTGGATGTGAACGTGGATGTAAATGAAAACGACATTAACCGCATACAGTTAGGAGATTCATCAAAAATTGATGTAGATGCGTTTTTAGGTAAAAAATTCACCGGTGTGGTGACTGAGATCGGTAGTTCGGCCAATGTGGTTGGTACTAATGCCGACCAGGTTACCAATTTTACAGTTAAAGTTAGGATCAGCCCGGCATCATATAAAGACCTGCTTATAAAAACTGCAGCAAATCCCAACCCTTTCAGGCCGGGACTTACCGCTACAGTTGATATCAATACCAACCATGCAACATCACTGGCGGTACCAATTCAGTCGGTAACTACACGGGAGGTAAAAAAGATGGACATGCCGAACACGGATGGCCAAACACAGGATGATGCCAATAAACCCAAGATAAATGCCCCAATAAAGGAATATGTATTTGTGTATAAAGCAGGTAAAGTAAAACAAGTGCTGGTTACAACCGGCATACAGGATGATGCTTATATCCAGATATTGTCGGGCTTAAAAAGCGGTGACGAGGTTGTTTCGGCCCCGTTTGCAACTATTGCAAAACTTTTGAATGATAATATGCAGGTAGAAAAGGTAGACAAGAGTAAGTTGTTTGTTGGGAACGGCAATTAAAAGAGTTCATAGCTAATGGCTCATAGTTCATAGCATAAAAATGCAGCTACTATGAGCCATGAACTATAAGCCATGAACTAAAAAATATTAACTAAATTTGTCCTGTTAAGTAACCTGACAGGACATTTTTATTATTGATGCATCAACACACGAACAGGATAACCGTAGTCGGCGGCGGAAGCTGGGCTACTGCCAATATTAAGATCCTTACCGATAATACCACCGATAAGGAAATTTTTTGGTGGATGCGCAACATCCATGCGGTTGAGCATATTCATAAATTCCATCATAACCCTAATTATTTAAGTTCGGTTGAAATTAGTGTTCCTGCCAAAAACATCTCGAATGATTTAAAAGGGCTCATCCATCAATCCGACTTCGTATTACTCAATGTACCTGCTGCATTTTTAAAAGACGCTTTAAAAGGGATAACACCTGCCGACTTTGCCGGGAAAAAAATAGTATCGGCCATAAAAGGTATAGTACCTGATGAAAACCAGATCATCGGCGAATTTTTGCACCAGCATTACAATATGCCCTGGGACCATTTCGTAGTGATCAGCGGCCCCTGCCATGCAGAAGAAGTTGCACTTGAAAAGTTATCCTATCTTACTATAGCCTCCAGTGATACTGAATTGGCCGCCGAATTTGCTGGCATGTTTAATACGCGTTATATTAAGACAAACATATCTGATGATATTTACGGCACTGAGTACGGCGCCGTATTAAAAAACATTTATGCCATTGCCGGCGGCATATGTCACGGTGTGGGCTATGGCGATAATTTCCAGGCGGTACTGATTTCAAATGCTATTCGCGAGCTGGAACGGTTTGTGGCTGCCGTGCACCCGATAAATCGCGACATAAAAGAATCGGCTTACCTTGGCGACCTTATGGTTACCGCTTATTCGCAATTTAGCCGTAACCGTACTTTTGGTAATATGATAGGTAAAGGCTATACGGTAACATCGGCACAATTAGAAATGAACATGATTGCCGAAGGTTACTATGCAGTAAATTGCCTACACCAGGTGAATAAACAGTACAATGTAAACATGCCCATCTGCGATGCTGTTTATGCCATTTTATACCAGAAACGACCTCCCGCCCTGGAAATGAAACATTTGGCAGAGCGTTTGAGTTAAGTGTTTATTACTAAACATTTAACGTCATGAAAAACGTACTTAAAGTTGCATTGGTCGCAGTGGGAATTTTCTCCTTTTCGGCAAGCCAGGCACAAACACACAAAGACACCACCGTAGGTCAAAAAATTGGGGCAACCGCCACAAAAGTTGGCCATAAAACATCGAATATAGCTGCGAATGGTGCAGCAATGATAGTTGATAAAAAATATGAAGGCAAATGCGGCCCCGGTGGACAAACCGTTTATATCAACAAAAATTCACACTATTATTACATCAATAAAAAAGGGCACAGGATTTATCTTAAAAAATCCGAATTGATGGATAAACCTGTGAAATAAATTTAAGTCAATAAACCTGTGGTCTTAAACATAAGACTGCGGGTTTGTACTCTCAAAAACTATTTGCCACAATGAAAAAATTTGCTTTAATATTTGTCCATGTAGCCTGTGCGTCGGTATTGTTAACGATGGCATGTTCAAACCCTGTAAAAAGTAAATTGCAGGGGAAATGGCATTCAAAAGACGGCGCTACGAAACTTAATATAACCGACAAAGATTTTACAATGGATGACGGCGAAGCTATTGCCGAAGATTACTTTATGAAAGGAGACACCATATTCACTTCGTTCCAGGGTAATCAGCCTTATACCAGTTTTGTTGTACAAAAGCTTGATGACCACTATTTAAAACTTATGGGCCCTGATTCTATCGCTACAGAATATAGCCGGTAAGGCTACTTTTTAAATATCCTGAAAACGATAAACAACATCCCCAGCACAGCAAGCACACAGCCAATTTTAGCAATATAGTCGCCATGCAGTACATAAAAAGTGAGCTCGGTGTTTAAATTAATGTTCTGTTTTAATGCAGTTTGCACCCACCATTTACTTTGCTGTACTACATCGCCGCGCTGGTTTATAAAACCCGAAATACCTGTATTGGCCGACTGGCAAACCCAGCGCCGTGTTTCTATAGCACGTAATTTTGCATAGTCGAAATGTTGATCTTTACCCGGAGTGTCTTCCCACCAGCCATCATTGGTAATAAGAGCGATGAATTGCGCCCCCTTTTTTACCGACCCTGCTATCCAATCGCCCCATGGCGTTTCATAACAAATAACAGGGTCAACGCCAATTCCGCTTTGCGAATAGAATACGCCAGGGTCTTTTTGACTACCATACGCTCCTGTGGCGCCACCTAAATGTTCAAACACAGGTTTTAAAAACGCAAAGGCTGATGGAAAAGGCAAAGCCTCGGCGCCGGGCACCAATTTTGATTTATGGTAGAATTGAACTTCGGCGGAGTTTTCAATATTTACGGCTGTATTAAAGGTATCGTAATACATATGCCCCCGGGGGTCATAGGTTGCTGTCGGGGTTGCCTGCGTGTTGTATATTTTATAGGTTTCGGCACCGGTGATAAGGTTGCCATTTTTGTATTTATTTAAAAAGTGCTGCGCCAGTAAATAATAGGCATTTGAGCGAATGTTATCTTCGCTTATCGCATCGGGGATAGCAGTTTCGGGCCAGATAAAAAACTCGGTATTTGCCTGTCCCAGCGAATCAGATATATGGGTTAATATGTCAAGTTGTTTCCTTGGCGGCATGCTTGATTCTTTTGCATAAGGATCAATATTGGGCTGCGCAACAACCACATTTGATGGGTCGCGTTGCTCGGTATAGCTGTAATACCTGTACAATGATAAACTAAGTGGTACTGTAAGCACTATGACAAATGCTGAAATAAGCTTTAATCTTAACGCCTTATTTTGTCCTTCTCTTAAGCCCGACCAGATCAAAAACGATAAGATATTCAATACCAATATCCATAAAGTACCGCCATAAACGCCGGTGCATTCATACCACTGTACCCATTGATGTGTTATGGCGAATCCATTACCAAGCGTCATCCAGGGGAACGAGAGGTCCCAGCTTTGGTTCAGGTATTCGTAGGCTATCCAAAAACAAACTAATCCGATTAAACTTATGCTGCGATTGGTAACGCGCCTTAGTCTGTAGTACAACCAGCAGGCAGTGGCCATCAACAATGGCCCCAGCGAGTAAGGTATAAATGAAACGGGTAAAGCTGCTGCTGCGCCGATGATTTTTAAGGCATTATAAACCCAGTAAACCGATAGCGTGTTCCATACGAAAAAGCCAAGGAAGGCTGTCCCGAATATTTTCTTTCCTTTTTTGGTAAGATCGGATTTGATGATATTCTCGATGGCGATCAGCATCGGCACCAAGGCAACAAACAGCAAAAATGTGGTATAGTGCGTCGGCGGCCATGCGATCCAAAGCAACAGGCCGGAGAGGATGGATAGAAAGATATTTTTTTTCATTTGAAGTGCTAAGCGACCGGTTGCGAAATTATGGATTTTATATCAATGTAATAGTCAAGGCGAATTGCCTTTTTACCCTCTTTTCGGCGTGCCGAAGAGGGTCGAACAGCGTAGCGCATTCGGGGTGAGTAAACTCTGCGCCAAGCGTTTACGTCTATGCATTTATGCAAGCGCCGCTCGCATAGTTTACTCACCCGGTCTTTGCTTCGCTCGACCACCCTCTCTTTTGCAAGCAAAAAAGAGGGTAAAAACAGCTTTTACATTTAGTTTTTAGCGTCAACAAAGCTTTTAAAGTAGCCGCACTCGTGCAGCACCTCTTTATAATAGGCGGTTTGTGCGTAGTTTTCTTTTAGCTCCTTAAAATATTTCCCTGCAGGCGGCATGGGCGCATCATCGGTATTTAACGAGCCTCCGCCAAAAGTATTATTGTAATACTCATTACGTTCGCATTTACTTGCCATAAACGTACATTTGGCCTTTTGCTCATCGGTTTGTGCATATTTACGGGCCAGCAAATAATATTTTTCGGGGATTTTTTGAGCATTGATGTCAATCCCTTTAAACACATCATCTTCGTAAAACTGGCGGGCGTTACCGTAATAAGTTATATTGTAATAAGCGTTGGCCAGCAGCCACGCGTGGCGGTAACTATCGGTACCGGCAGCCAGGTCAGCTTTAATTTTTTGTAAAGTTTTTAAAAACGTCAGCGCGGTAAATTTTTGTTTTTGATGCGCGGCATGGTCACAATCGTGGCAATCGTTTAAACGGGCGTTAAACGGGTTGCCGGGCAAAGTATCCTTGCTTGTTTTTATGGCCTTGCCCATTAGCGCTATTGCCTTATCGATGTTTTCGTCGTAAACAAGTGATGCCGCCTGGTGATAATACAGTTCATCAAGCGTATGCGGATAATACC
>JABDCF010000080.1 GCA_013288235.1 Bacteroidota bacterium
CATCAAAAGCTAAGTATTAATTTACGCTTTACGCGATATTAAAGAACAACAATTATGAGACCGGTAATTATTTTAAGCTTTACATTTCTATTGCTGTCAGTTGTTGCTTTTTCGCAACCTGTAATTTATGCCAACCAGGTTGGTTATGATAGCAATGGGCCAAAAATTGCGGTGATCGGGGTTGACCAGCCGCTAAGTGGAAAAACAACTTTCAGCATTTTCAGGGTTGATACCCGGCATGCTGAATTTACCGGAACATTGGACTCAGCGCAAACTATTGCCGACTGGGCAGCGGGCAAAACCTATTACAGGGCCGATTTTTCTGCATTAAATAAACCGGGGAAGTATGCACTCGGCTTATTAACTGGCGGCACGCTCTCCTTTTCGGCACCTTTTCAAATTGAGGATAATGCGCTGGCGAAGCTTACCATTTCGTCCATCATTCACTACTATAATAAACAACGCGCCAATACGCCGGCCGAGTTGGCCGCCGACGCGCATATGCACCTGATAGGCAGCGACACTACGGTTGATGTGCATGGCGGCTGGTGCGATGCATCGGGCGATGTAAGTAAATACTTTTCGCACCTGGCCTATGCTAATTTTATGTCGCCACAGCAAACGCCGCTGGTGGTATGGTCAATGGTAAGCGCTTCGGAGGCCATACCGGGTTTATTAAAAAAATGGAACCTGAAAGATTCCCTGGATAACGAGGCTATATACGGCGCCGATTATATGATGCGGTCGCTATCAAAGAAAGGCTATTTTTATATGACGGTTTTTAGCTATTTTAATAAAGACCCTAATGCCCGGCGCATAGTTGGCCTGCATGCCAATAGCGTTACTACCGATGAGTATCAATGCGCTTTCCGCGAAGGCGGCGGTATGGCAATTGCCGCCCTGGCCCGTATTTCGCAATGGAAAAAGAATGGGGACTTTACCTCGCAGCAGTATCTTGATGGCGCAAAACGCGCATTTGCTCACCTGCTGAAGTACAATACCAAATATGATGACGACGGCAAGGAAAACATCATAGATGACTATTGCGCCCTCATGGCGGCTACCGAGCTTTGGATAGCAACCGATGCTCCTCTTTACCGCGATGAGGCCAGGAAACGTGCCCAAAAGCTAAATAAAAGAATGACAACCGCAGGCTATTTTATAGCCAACGATGCCAACCGCCCTTACTGGCATGCCAGTGATGCAGGGCTGCCGGTGGTGGCCTTATCCCGCTATCTTACTAAGGAAAAAGACCCGGCACAGCGGGCTGCGGCATTATCAACCATAAAAAAAGCGCTGGATTACAATCTGGCGATAACCAATAAAGTAAGTAACCCATTTGGTTATGCCCGGCAAACATTTTTATATAAAGGGGCTGTGAAAGATGGCTTTTTTATACCGCATGACAACGAAACCGGTTGGTGGTGGCAGGGTGAAGATGCACGTTTAAGCTCGTTGGCTACTGCGGCATTGGTTGGCGGTAAACTGGTTTACCCTTCTCAAGGTAACTGGGGCGTAAAAGCGCCGTTGGCGGCATTTGCATCGCAGCAGGTATCGTGGGTATTGGGCTGTAACCCCTACTCCATGTGCTTTATGTATGGCTTTGGCAGGAATAACGTGCCGTACATGCATTCAAACTTTGGGCATGGCAGCGAAAGGGGCGGTATATCAAACGGTATAACCGGCAAAGAAGGCAATGGGGATGGCAGTGGTATCGATTTTAAAACCGAAGATAAAGGCAACGAGTGGCGCTGGACGGAACAATGGATACCGCATGCTGCATGGTTTTTGCAGGTTGTTGCCGCAATGGCGGATGAGAAATAACAATAACGATGCCGGGTTGAGTTATAACATCGCTGTGTATTAGCGCTAATATCGCTTGTATAGTTTACTCACCCGGTCTTAGCTTCGCTCGACCACCCTCTCTTCCGCAAGCGGTAAAGAGGGATTAGAAGATTATTTTTCACCCTCTTTGCGACTCGTCGGAGGGTCGAACAGCGAACCGTAGTCGGGGTGAGTAAATATGCGCCATGCAATTTGCGGAAGCTATTTAGCAAGTTTTACATTACGCCTTTGTAAAAAATAAGATATAAACCAATCCGTTAGTAAATTAATTGTCAACCATACATTTTTAAATTATACCTTTAGCATACCAATTGTAACGTCATGTTAAAAAGTATGCAAACCATCACCCGCCATCAGCTAAAAAGCTGTTTGCTTATTGTAGTTTTAATATTATCAGGTTTAACTGCTGCTAATGCACAACGCGGGAGAAAGCCAAAACCTCCGGGTGTGCCTAACGAACTCCAGGTTACGCCGTATAAAACTACCATGATTGCCAACGGCAAGGATGAGGCCTTGATCAGCATAAAAATTATTGACAGCAAGGGCGATACCGTACCAACAGCGAATATCCCGGTTACGTTGCATATAATAGGTGATGCCCGTATAACCAATATAATGGATGCCGGCGATTTTTCGGCTATCCCGCATACCGATACTACCTGGCAGGTTAATATCAAAGGCAGTTGCCGGGTTATGTTACAGGCCGGGCGTACGCTTGGTAAAATTAAGTTTGAGGCTAAGGCCGATAGCTTATGGACAGGCTCGACAGAGATACATACCGTACAACCGGGCATTGCCCACGTAGTTACCCATGATAAATATGTGCCAGAAAAGGTTACCGATAAAATATTGGGGGCAGATATATCCTTCCTGCCGCAAATGGAAAGCCGGGGTATTAAGTTTTCGGATAACGGCGTACCGGGCGACCCAATAGAGATAATGAAAGCGCATGGGTTTAATTATATACGACTGCGGATATTTAATGAACCTGCAAACCCAAAAGGGTACTCGCCGAAGCAGGGTTTTTGCGACCTGGCACATACCATGGCAATGGCAAAACGCATAAAAGCTGCCGGCATGAAGTTTCTGCTTGATTTTCATTATAGCGATTACTGGGCCGATCCACAGCAGCAAAACAAACCTGCCGCATGGGTGGGAGAAGATTTCACCGCACTTAAAAAATCGCTTTACGATTATACGGTTAATGTAATGCAGCAGCTAAAAGCGCAGGGCACTGCGCCGGATATGGTGCAGGTAGGCAACGAAATTAACCACGGCATGGTATGGCCTGATGGCGCTATTAATAATCTTGACAGCCTTGCACAACTGATATACCAGGGTGTAAAAGCGGTGAAGACGGTTAGTCCAACCACCACAGTAATGCTGCATATTGCTTTGGGTGGCCAAAATGCCGAGGCAAGGTTCTTTTTAGATAATATGAAAAAACGCAATGTGCCTTTTGATGTGATCGGCTTATCCTATTACCCCAAATGGCATGGTACCCCAGCCGACCTCAAAAACAACATGGCCGACCTTGCCAAACGTTATCCTCAGCAGGTTATGGTTGCCGAATATTCGGAACTTAAACGGCAGGTAAACGATATCGCATTTAACGTACCAAACGGCAAAGCCGTAGGCTCATTTATATGGGAGCCCCTAAACAGCTGGGAAGGCATTTTCGACCGCAGCGGCAATGCTAATGACTATATGAATGTTGTGTACCCGGAGATAGCAAAAAAATATGGGGTGAAGTAGTCTGAACCGCTGATTTAGCTGATTTTTGGATTCCGTTGATTACTTTTTACGTTTTAGGAAGTTTACAAAAATATCTAAATACACGTTCATTTTTTCAGCAAATAGCCGGTTCGAATTGGCTTTTTTTTGAAAACTTCTTATCGTAAGATACGTGATAAAAACGGATAAGATCATATAAAAAATTATCCATAATATGGTTAGGATTGCTTGCGGCATGTTTGAACTAAAGCTTATTGGTTGGTTTAAGCAAAGCTGGTAATTGTATAACAGTCATCCCGTACTTTCTCATCAGTGACATTATTCAAAAAATCTTCAACGGTAATTTCTGTTGGTTTTGTTTTAAGTTCAGTCATAGTACCTTTAATATACACAAATATACTATTCATGCCAAACAAAAACGATATAACAGGCGCAAAGCTTTAAGATATTACTGCTGTAGTGTATTCCCGATAAATGTTAACAAAGTTTTATTTCCGCACAATCATTTTGGCATAGCCATTGATATACATAAGCAAGGACAGCGCCTATGTATAACACTATTAGCGTGTCTGTTACAGCATATTACTATGAAAAAAATCACTACACAAAATGGATCACTTTAGAGAAATAAAAAATAACCTTAAATGGCATAATGAAGGCCAATTTGAGGTTGAACTTATAAATGGTATTATTACCAAACTTAAGTTTTGCGAGCCTGGCAAAGGTCCCGAAGATACCGGGAAGGCCCTTACATCAACCAATTTTAAATACTTACAGGCTGTATATTCAAGCCTGGGCGATTTATTTACCTTTATCGAGGAAGAAAACAAAAGATTAGGCTATAGTTATGCCCGTGTTGATGAAACGCTGTATCATGATGATGAAAACACTGATGAAAATTACATACCCGCGGAGACAAAGCTAAGGCCGCTGATCAACTACGACCATCAACCGGAACCAACCGTACCAATGGAAGAAAACAAAGAACTTTTGAGGGATATTGGTTAATTGGCCGCATAATGTC
Source organism: Bacteroidota bacterium (assembly GCA_013288235.1). Taxonomy (GTDB): domain Bacteria; phylum Bacteroidota; class Bacteroidia; order Sphingobacteriales; family Sphingobacteriaceae; genus Mucilaginibacter. The sequence goes on from JABDCF010000080.1 coordinate 4,604, forward strand.
TAAGGGCCGCTGTTAATGAGATTATAGAAAAATAGTCCTTAAAACAGTACAGTCACTAAGGGTTTGACTTCCGGTTACTGTTGTGATGGCCTTATCTTAAAAACCCTTTCACCCATTTAATGGTTATATTTAATAATTAAAACTATTACTATGAGATCCATCTGGAAAGGTTCACTCGGTTTCGGGTTGGTAAGCATCCCTGTTAAGTTATACTCGGCGGTACAAAGCAGTTCCCTCGACCTTGATATGCTCGATAGCCGCGATCATGCACGCATCCGTTATCAGCGCGTAAACGAGCATACACACAAAGAAGTGCCTTATGATAAAATTGTAAAAGGCTACAAAATCAATGACGATTATGTGGTAGTGGAAGAGCAGGATTTTGAAGATGCGGCCCCCGAAAAAAGTAAGGTAATAGAGATAGAGAGTTTTGTTGATATCGCCGATGTAAACCCCATGTATTACGAAACCTCGTACTATACCGAACCTGACACTAAAAACAACAAAGCCTATGCACTATTGGTTCAAGCCCTCATAAAGTCAAAAAAGGCCGGGCTGGCAAGGTTTGTTTTACGCAGTACGGAGTCGCTTTGCATTGTTCATCCTGTAGAAAATGTTTTGGTGGTAACCCGTATCCGTTTTGCACAGGAGATACGGGGCACTGAAGATTTGAATATTACTAAAGATGTAGGCGTAAGTAAAAAGGAACTTGACGTTGGCCTGGCGCTTATTAACCAATATGCCGAGCATTTTGATGTCTCGAAATTCAAGGATGATTACAACGATGAACTTTTAAAAATAATCCAGGCAAAATCAAAAGGTAAACGCGCTACAGTTAAGAAAATGAAACCACAAAAAGCTACAAGTGACGACCTTTATGGACAGTTGATGCAAAGCCTGAATGCAAAGAAGGGAGCGTGATCAAACTACTGTAGGCCGTCTTATAAGGCCCGCAAATAATGCGGCAACGCCAATAACCAGTATCAAATACATAAAATTACCCAGGGCAAATAAAAAGAAACCGATTGCCCATAGAACAATCAGGATGAATGATGTTATGTACAGTATGGAGTTCATGACATAGACATTTAATTAATAATTAATTATCTATCATGAATTGTGCCAGTTTTGGTGAGTAGTTTACTGTTATAGTCCGGAAGTCGGAAAAGTCCGAAAGAAGCTGCAATTAAGGACAACTGTGTTTGATTACAAAAACTCAATCAACCATTCACCCAATCAACTTAATCAACCCCTCACTTAATCAACCAATTTCAGCCATTTTTTCCTTACCACCAATTGCCCTGGTGTTGCGCCGGGTAATTCTTCAACTTTATATTTTACCCTATTATTTCTAAGTAAAGTAACTTGTAGCGTAATGGGCAGCATATCGCGGTTAACGGTCACAGTTATCTTATCGCCAGGCTTTTTACCGTTAAGCATGGTGGCAACATCGGTTATAGGCTGGCCATCAATGGCTGTTAATTCATCATTAACATTAATACCATCAATCCAGCCGGCGCTGCCGCGCAGTACGCCGTTAACTATTTTTTTACCATTATTATTTGCGATGCTTATTCCAAGGGTAGCATCGTTGGTTGCCGCCAGTTCATCAGTTAATTTATAACCCGCATAACCCAGGTATTTGTTGTAATCAATTGGGGTTAACCCATAAACGTATTTGTTATAAAAATCGTCCAGGTTTTTACCTGCGAATTTTTCAAATCCCTCTTTGAACTCAGCGTCAGTATAGCCCCGTTTTTTCTGCTTGTAATAGGTATCATACATATATTTCATCACATCATCCAGTGAGTATTTCCCTTTTGAGTCATTAATGATCTCCAGGTCGAGCAGCATGCCCGCAATAGCACCTTTTGTATAGTAAGATATCGTTGAATTAACAGAATTTTCATTTGGACGGTACGCCTTTATCCATGCATCAAAACTGGATTCGGCCAATGATTGTATTTTAGTACCCGGTTGATTTTCCAGCATATCAATATCACCGGCAGTGGCCTCTAAAAAAACACTGGCAGGGTACATATTAGCATGCCTTAAAATAAGGTTCTGGTAATAAGCAGTAAAGCCTTCGGCTATCCATAGGTCAGTTGTATAGTTTTCAGTATCATAGTCAAACGGCCCCAACACAATTGGACGTAAGCGTTTTACATTCCACAGGTGAAAATGCTCATGTGCTACCAGGCTTAAAAAGTTGCGGTAACCGGCTTCGGTAGTATAGTTATCGCGCGAAGCGCCTAAAGTTGTAGAGCTTAAATGCTCCAAACCGCCGCCACCCCTGAAATAATTATGCACTATAAAAACGTAGTGCTTGTTAGGGTTTTCGCCGTAAACTGCGGTTTCCTGTTCCACAATTTTTGCCATGTCAACCTTTAGGCGTTCTTTGTCATAGTTGCCGCCGCCAACCATACACACCTCATACTTTACCCCTGCGGCATCAAAATAAAAAACATCCTGGCTGCCAACTTCAATAGGCGAGTCAAATAAAATATCATAATTGGGCGAATGACGGGTGAAGGGGTCGCCATTTACTTCATCCAGGCTGGTCGAAACTTTTGTCCAACCGGTATAAGGTATAATATGGATAGTTGATGGCTGGTGCAACATTTTATCAGGGTAGATAAAAATACCCGTGGTTGACAGGAAGCCGTGCGAAGCATCAACAAAACTGGTACGTACCGAAACTTCAAAACAATATACCCTGTATTTAACGGTAACCGTCGAAAGTCCCTCGGTATTGATGCGCCAGCAATTTTTGTTGATTTTAGGCGCAGCGATATCTTTGCCATCTGAAGCGGCGCTGAACGATTCCACATTTTTTGCAAACTCCCTGATAAGATATGAGCCGGGTGTCCATACCGGCATTTTTAGGTCTAAAGTGCTTTGTTTTAGGCCTGATATGTTCATTTCTACATCAGCATAATGCGCCTGCGCTTCGGGGAAGGTTACGGTATATGAAATTTGAACAGCTTCGGCAGCCTTGCTAATAGTTGTATTCATAAAAAACAATAGTGTACAAAAGATGGTGGCTAACTTAACAGGTTTCATTCAGCTTTTTAAATTAATTAGTTGTTTAACGGGGCAATTTATAAAAATTTCGGTTTATGCGCGGATAATGATCTTGTAAAATGGTTGATATACAGCGTGTACAATCAGTAATCGAAAAAATCAATTATATTTTAAACAGTATATTTTTTAAATTGGTTTAAAAAGCTATTTTTGAACTCAATGGCCAATTGCTTCAAAACCTGCTTGCTGATAGACGACAATTATATAGATAATTTCGTGACGCGTAAAATATTGGAAGGCAGCAACTTTGTTGAGACCATAACTGTTGTCCGTTCGGCCAATGAAGCCATAGCTTCGTTGCGCGATGGTATTATAAAACCGGATGTTATTTTTTTAGATGTCCGCATGCCCCTGATGGGCGGGTTTGAGTTTTTAGAGGAGTTTGATAAACTCGACATCGAGAAATCAGGCATAAAAATATTTATGCTGTCTTCCTCGCTTGATCCAGTGGATATGAGGAAATCGACAGACAATAAATATATTACCCAGTTTATTCATAAACCCCTTACCCAAAAAGCACTCGAAGAACTTTGTCCATGATATTAGTGGCTGATAGCGGGTCGTCAAAAACAGACTGGTTGCTTACGCTCCCTAACCAGGAAGCAAAGGAATTCAGGACGGCCGGGCTTAATCCTTACTTTTTAACCGAGAAAGAAATTATTAAAATATTACAGGAACAGGCTGCCGATATGATAGCCTATGCCAGTGATATTAAAGAGATATATTTTTTTGGCGCTGGTTGCTCAAGCCCCGACAGGCACGAAATTGTTTCGAATGCGCTCAGCAGCTTTTTCAACAAATCGTATATCAGCGTAGATAGTGACCTTTTAGGCTGCGCTTATGCCACTTGCGGGCACGAGAAAGGTTTTTGCTGTGTATTGGGCACAGGCTCAAATATTTCGTTTTTTGACGGGGACGATATACATGCCGGCAAACACGGCCTGGGGTTTGTTTTGGGCGATGAAGGAGCAGGCACCTGGTTTGGCAAAGCCCTGATAACCGATTTTTTATATGGTAATATGCCTGGTGACATTAGCGCCAGGTTTAACGAAGAATACCACCTGGATAAGGAAATGGTGATAAAAAATGTTTATCAAACGCCAAACCCAAATTCGTACCTGGCTACATTCAGTAAGTTTTTGAGCATTATACAACCATCTGATTACGCCCAAAACTTGTTACGTAAAGGCATTGTTGAATTTATTGAGACAAATATAAAATCGTACCCGCAATACCATCGCTACAAATGCCATTTTGTAGGCTCCATAGCCTATGTTTTTGCAGATGAGCTGAAGGCAGTTTGCAAGGAATACGGCATCCATGTTGGCAAAATCATCCAGCAGCCAATACATGATTTGATGGGGTTTATATTGAGCAGAGAGGATTGATTTGGGATTTACGAATTACGATTTCGGATTGAAGCATTATTAACTTAAAAGTTTGAACATGAAACCTGTACACGTTATCCTGTTAGCTGGCTGCCTTATTGTGTTTGTGCTTGATGCTCTATCTTCAATCGCGTCACGGCGCTTCAATTTTAATTACGCTCGTTTGGCTCCCCTGTCTTTTATCATTTATGTAGCAATTGGGTTTGCCGGCGCCCGCCAAGCAGACCAGGTTACAGGTATAATACTTGCTGCGGCAGTTGGATTTTTTGATGCTACTATAGGTTGGAAAACATCGATGCTGCTTAAAGCCAACACAGGTAATTTAGATAACAATCCTACTGTTTCCAGGTGGGTATCTACTGCCATTTTCGTCACTTTTTTAGCTGCAATTTGCGGTTTGGTGGGTAGTGAAGCAGTGAGACTGCTATTTTGAAATGTAAATTTATTAAAGCAATCTCTGATCCCCACCAATACAAAAGCCCCCGATCTTTTAGGAACGAGGGCTCTGTAAACAAAACTAAACTAAACTTTTCCGCCCGGGGACGGAAATTATGAAACTAAACTAAAACCTTCTGCGTCTTTCGGGACGGTCTTCGCGGCGCTTGCCTGAAAAGTCACGGAAACCACCACCACCGGCCGATCCGTTTCTTTCGCGGTTGCCACCGTTATAGCCACCTTCACGGCGTTCGCCACCGCTTCTTTCGCGGTTGCCGGCATAACCGCCTTCGCGACGTGGATAACCACCTCCACCACCACTGCGGCTTTCGCTGGTGCCTTCGCCGGATATTTCTATCCTTACGGGACGGCCTTTAAAATCTGCATCTTTAAAACCGGCAGTTACTTTTTCAACATCACTGTGCTGTACTTCAAAAAACGAATAAACACCTTTAACATCTATCTTACCAACGGTACGTCCGCTTATTTTGGTTTGGTTACAAATATAACCCAGCAGATCGCCGCGGTTAAATTCATCAACCGAACCTAAGTTTATAAACAGGCGTGTATATTCTGATTTACCTCCGCCACCAGCGTTGCCGCCTTCACGGGGGGCACGTTCGCCATCTCTTTCAAACCTGCGGCCTTCTTCAATGGGTGCGTTCAGGTCGGGGGCATTTTTGTAATAATCAAGGAAGCTGTTAAATTCAATGGATGCAAAGCGTTTTATAAACTCTTCTTTGCTCATGTCTTTAAATTCTTCCATAATGCGCGGCAGGTATTGTTCTATCTGCTGCTCATTAACTTCAACACTATGTACTTTATGTACGATAGAAAATAATTGTTTTTCGCAAACATCAAAGCCTGTTGGTATCTCAACTTTAACAAAGCGCTTGCCTAAGCCGCGTTCTATCTGGCGTATTTTACCAAGCTCTTTTGCGTTGATGATAGAAATAGATACACCTGTTTTACCTGCACGGGCTGTACGGCCGCTACGGTGGGTGTAATTTTCAATTTCGTCAGGTAATGAATAGTTTATAACGTGTGTAACGTCATTAACATCAATACCACGGGCTGCAACATCGGTAGCAATTAATAATTGCAGGTTACGGTCGCGGTAGCGTTTCATTACCTTATCGCGCTGTTGCTGCGAAAGGTCGCCGTGTAAAGAATCAGCATTGTAGCCGTCTTTTATAAGGGCTTCAGCAATATCCTGTGTTTCAATTTTGGTACGGCAAAATACGATACCGAAAATATCAGGGTTAAAATCAACTATACGTTTAAAAGCGGCATATTTATCACGGGCACGAACGATATAATATTCGTGCTCGATGTTTACGTTGCCTGTATTTTTTTCGCCCATGGTAAGCTCAAACGGCTCATTCATGTATTTTTTGGCTATCCTGCGTACTTCAGTAGGCATAGTGGCCGAAAACAACCATGTTTTTTTGTCCTCGGGTGTGGTAGATAAGATACTGTCAATGTCTTCCTGGAAGCCCATGTTGAGCATTTCATCAGCTTCATCCAATACAACAAACTTAACTTTGGTAAAATCAATCGCTTTGCGGTTGATAATATCAAGCATACGGCCAGGTGTGGCCACAACAATTTGCACACCGCGTTTTATCTGGCGCAATTGGTCAGATATACTTGCACCGCCATAAACAGCAACAACGTGAACGTTGCCCATTTTTTTGGCGTAATTTTTAATGTCGTTTGTGATCTGTAAACAAAGTTCACGTGTAGGGCACAATATAAGTGCTTGCGGATAATTTTCTTCGAAGTCCAGCAGTTCTAATAGTGGCAGTCCGAAGGCAGCAGTTTTACCGGTCCCGGTTTGGGCTAATCCGACAAAATCGTTGCTGCCTGTTAACAATACCGGAATTGACTGTTCCTGGATTGGCGTAGGATTTTCAAATCCTAACTCAGAGATGGCATTAACAATATCATGACGGATTCCCAGTTCAATAAATGGGTTCATGAATTTAAATAACGAACTTGGCAACATCGCCAAATCGGGCGCAAAGGTAGCGTTTTTAAATTACAATTCAAATGCTGATTTTACTTATTGTTATTATGACACTTTGAGGAGAAAAAGAGGGGGGTTAGATAATTAGATTAAAGAGTTAATTTTTATTTATTAAATTTGATTTAAAAGTTTGTCAATGGAAAAAGATCAACGACAGGACTGGTGGGATGAGATAAGCGCTAATGAAAAAGAAGAAATTGAAAAAAGTTTGGCTGAGGCCGATAGAGGTGAAGTTTTAACACATGAAGAAGTGATGGCAAAATATAGAAAACATGGAAGAGGCGACACTAAAAATTGAATTGATAGACAAAATTGAGCATGCTGATGCTAAACAGCTAAAAGAAATTTACGGCTTGGTTACCAATTATTTTGATAGTCAGGTTGATGTTGGCGAATGGGATACGTTATCTGACTATCGAAAGGAAAGGATCGCCAAAAGTATCGAACAAGCAGATGCAGGTTTATATGAATCAGCGACGGAGGTCTCTGCCAGGATGCGCAAAAAGTATGGGTTAAATGGCTAAGAAAGTTGTCATTACAAAATTAGCTATTGATGATTATGACATTGTGGTAGGTTATTTAACAGGTAAATGGTGAATAAACGTGGCTAACAATTTCATGGATAGATTTGATGAGGTTGTGTATTAATATCTAAAAATACCAGCATTTATCCCTTTGTCGATCCGATAAAAAGGATGCAAAAATGTGTACTCACGAAGCATAACATGCTATATTTTATAGAAAAAAATGACATAATTGAAATCGTTACAATCTTTGATACCCGACAAGACCCCCAAAAATTAACCAATATCATTTAAAGAACAACCTATGAAACTTAAGCTTGTCTTTATTTTAATCCTTTCTATTATTTGCAAACTATCCTTTGGCCAGCAAGGTAAATCGCCATTTGATACCACCATGTATGGCCGCAACCCGGCGGTTGGCAAATATGCCGATATCCGCGGCTTTAAAATGTATTATGAGACCTATGGCAAAGGCCAGCCTTTGTTAATCATTCATGGCAACGGAGGCTCAATCAATAACTTTCTTTACCAGATCCCTTATTTCGCTAAAAACTACCAGGTAATTATTGCCGATAGCCGCGCACAAGGAAAATCCGTTGACCCTACTGATTCATTGAGTTATGAAATGATGACTGATGACTTGAATGCATTGCTCGATAAACTCCAGTTAAAATCGTGCTATGTTATCGGTTGGAGCGACGGCGGTATCAATGGTTTGTTACTGGCTATCCGGCATCCTGATAAAGTAAAAAAACTGGCTGTTACGGGCGCTAATTTATGGCCGGATAGTACAGCTGTTGACCCTTTTGTTTATAAATGGGCAATGAACTACAACAAAACAATACAGGATACTATCAAGAAGATGGTAACACCATCAGCAGAGGCAAAGAATGCATTGAAGCTGGCGCACCTTTTATCTTATGAACCCCATATTACAGTTCAACAACTTCACACTATCACCTGCCCTACCCTGGTAATCGGCGGCGATCATGATGTGATACAGCCGAAACATACCATGCTGATAGCGCAATCAATTCCCAACTCATACCTATGGATTATCCCTAATTCGGGGCATTCAACACCGATTTACAAAAAAGACCAGTTTAACCAGGTAGTAAGTGACTTTTTTGCCCAGCCGTATAGGAAGATAGACGGATACGGCAGATTTAATTAAGGGGGATTGGTTGATTGAGTTGATTATGTGAGTGGTTAATTAGGTTAAAAAAATGCAACTTAATCAACCCAATCCAACTTAATCAACTAAAAACTTACCTACCTAAGCCTATCTGCTGATTTTACCAATTTCTCATCCCGTTGTATAGCCTTAAATGCAAATATGATGAGTATTATACTGACGGAGGAAAGCAAAAGCCCTATTCCCCAGTTATGGGTATCAATTTGTGCGCTGCCCATAACCCCTTTTACCGTTTGCGACATCCAAAAGCTATAACCTATAATTACAAGGATAGCACTATAACATAAGGCTATCTGTTGCTTCCGGTTTTTATACAGGAAAATAATAACCAGTGGTATTAAACCGATTATCGCCGTTGCTGCAGTAAGAGCCACAAAAAATTGAGTATGCGCCAGTTGGCCGTTAGCCTCCTGGAAAACGCCGGTAACCATAATGGTTAAAAGTTTGCCATCCACACTAACATTGTGTACCAATGGAAAAAGGAACAGGGCGAAAATTGCAAGGCCGGCAAGTAAAAGGTAAATGCTTTGTATCCGTTGTAACATAGTATTGAATTATTAGCAAAGATATAATTGTTTTAGCTATAGTTTAATAGCCTGATTATTATTGCATGATAATAACATTCCGGCGTTACAACAATCATTATCTTTGCCGCTGTGACTGAAAAACAACGTTATTTTATTGAACTTTCTTATGATGGTACAAACTACCATGGCTGGCAAATACAAAAAAATGCCGTCAGCGTACAGGAAGTTTTGAATGAAAAACTGTCCGTTGTTTTGCGCCGGTCGATAGAAACCACCGGCTGCGGCCGGACGGACACCGGCGTGCATGCCAGTGAGTTCTTCGCTCATTTTGATTTGGAGAGGTACACCGACCATCGGTTATGGACCATGGACGAAAAAGACAATTTTATTAGAAGCATAAATGCCATTCTCCCAAAAGATATTGCTGTAAAAAGACTATTCCCGGTTGCTGAAAAAGCGCACGCAAGGTTTGATGCCACCCAGCGTACTTATGAATACAATATCCATTTTAATAAAGACCCTTTTAAAAATGGTTACTCCTGGGAATTGCGTGATCGCCCCGATATTGACCTGATGAATAATGCAGCCAAAATCATTATGGAATATACCGATTTTAGCTGTTTCAGTAAATCAAATACGCAGGTAAAAACCAATATTTGTAAAATATCAAAAGCTGAATGGGAAGTTAAAGATGATGGCATCGTTTTTAAAATATCTGCCGACCGTTTTTTGCGAAATATGGTACGTGCAATAGTTGGCACGTTAATAATGGTTGGCAAAAAAGAAATTGAACCAGACGCCGTAAAGGATATTATCGAAAGCAAAAACCGTAGCAATGCCGGCACATCGGTACCTGCGTGTGGACTGTATTTAACGGAAATACTATATTAGGTGAAAGGCAAAAGGTTAAAGGCGAAAGGTTTATTTGGATTTATAAATTTAAATTTGGCCATTACCCAATAAATAATTCAATAATTCAATAATTCAATAATTCAATAATTATAAATGGCGGAAGTAACCGGAAAAGCGCTTGATTGGAAACTGCTGAAGCGGGTGATGCATTATGTTAAACCTTATAACAGCACGTTTGTCATTTCGGCATTTTTAACCATTTTTTTGGCGGCTTCGGCGTTAGCACAGCCTATCCTAATCCAAAAAACGCTTGATGATTATATTTTAAAAGATAATTTTAACGGCCTGCTTTTTATGGTGGAGCTAATGGTAGGCATGCTTATCATCCAAACTGTCGCACAATATTATCAAACTTACCTTACCAACTCGCTGGGGCAATCCGTTATCCGTGACCTGCGTATCGATATTTTTAACCATATCACCAGCTTGCGGTTAAAATACTTCGACCGTACGCCTATCGGCATGTTGATTACCCGCACGGTATCCGACCTGGAAACTATTGCCGATATTTTTTCGGAAGGGTTAATATCTATCATGGGCGATTTGTTGCTCGTTGTAGCCGTTATCGGGTATATGCTGTTCACCGACTGGAAACTGGCACTCATCACTTTGATTCCGATGCCTTTGCTGCTCGTTTCCACCTATGTTTTCAAAGAAGCCATAAAATCATCCTTCCAGGAGGTTCGTACCCAGGTGGCACAATTAAATACTTTTTTAGCCGAACATATTTCGGGGATCAGCATTGTACAACTTTTTGCCCGCGAAGAACAGGAAATGCGCAAATTTAAAGGCGTTAATAAAAAGTACCGGGATGCCAACATAAGGTCTAACTGGTACTATTCCATCTTCTTCCCTGTGGTCGAGATATTATTCGCCATTTGTATGGCTTTCCTGGTATGGTATGGATGTAAACGTATTTTGTCCGACCAGCAAATGAAATTTCTTTCAGCCAACCAACACGGTATCACACCTGGTGTTATTACCAGTTTTATAGTGCTATTGAATATGCTCTTCCGCCCCATCCGCCAACTGGCCGATAAATTCAACACCCTGCAAATGGGCATGGTGGGCGCCGACAGAATATTTAAGGTTTTGGATACCGATGAAGTGGCTGTTAATACCGGCAAATTAAAACCGGCGCTTTTATCAGGTGAGATAGAATTTAAACATGTTTGGTTTGCCTATAACGATGAAAACTGGGTATTAAAGGACATTAATTTTCATGTGATGCCAGGCAAAACCCTTGCGCTGGTGGGCGCCACCGGGGCAGGCAAATCATCAACGATAAACATACTGAACCGCTTTTATGAAATTGCCAAAGGCAATGTGTTGGTTGATGGCCACGACATCAGGGATTACGATGTAAATTACCTGCGTTCCAAAATAGCCACGGTTATACAGGATGTTTTTTTATTTACGGATACCATCGGCAATAATATCAGCTTAAACAATCCGGCCATTACCCGCGAACAGGTTATTGCCGCCGCCAAAGATGTAGGCGCACATGAATTTATCGAGCGTTTGCCCGGTGGCTATGATTATAATGTGATGGAACGGGGGGCCACCCTATCTGCAGGGCAGGCGCAACTGATCTCGTTTATCAGGGCGCTGGTTTATAACCCCACTATACTGGTGCTGGATGAAGCTACTTCATCAGTTGACACTGAGACAGAGATACTTATTCAAAACGCCATCAGCAAGCTTATGCAGGGCCGCACGGCTATTGTAATTGCCCATCGCCTGTCAACCATTCAAAATGCCGATAAAATTATTGTGCTCGACCATGGTGAGATCAAAGAAATGGGCACGCACCAGGAGCTGTTAAAGATTGAAGATGGTTATTACCGTAAATTATACGACCTGCAGTTTAATTCGGCGGGGATAAGCAGGTAGGGTTTAGTTCATGGTCGATAGTCCATGGTCCATGGCAGCTGCAAATACAAATGGTCCGTTATTCGAATCTGCGGCCCATTGACCCATTCATATCTTCTCAAATACAATATTCCTGATCCTTCCGCCCGACAGTTTAAATCCTATCACTTTATTTTGGCCATTCCTGTAAAAGGCCATACTCCCACCGGCAGCGCTGCCAAAAGTATCCGTGGCGATCATATCCGGGCTCAAATTAAAATCACCAAGCCGCATATGGTGACCAACCAATCTGCCCTTCTCTAAAGTAATGCGATAGGTGGCTTCCAGTTCTTTACTATAATACGAGCCAACGAACTGACCAAGCTGCGATGGATCAACTTTAAGCGGCGTCACTCTTTTTGATACACTGCCATGGTAAACTATCGCATTGGCTTTATCAGTAACCTGCACAAACTTAACCGAAGAATTATAAGCCGGCACCCAAAGTGTGGTGTCGGACTTAAGGTCGGTACTAAATTTATCTTCACCGGTTGCCTGGGTCATCAACTGGCCATTCTCAAGCGTAAACGTAACAAGCCAGCCGGGGCCTAACTGGTAAGTGCCAATATATTTTTTCAACAAATTGGTATCAACTTTAACCGTTGGTAATTTACTGAGGTCCTCGCGCTTATTGCCCGAAGCGGCCTTGAGGTTTAATATTAACCGCGCCACCGCGTCCGATTCACCATCGGCGTTAAAATTACCCGAATTGCTCAGCAATATAATGCCAACATTTTGGTCGGGAAAGTTGGAAATATTAGTTGCATAAGCCGCCCAGCCACCATCATGCGAAATTTCCCTTACACCCAGGTTGTTGCCTATTGCCAGTCCGTAAGCATAGTTATTGGGTTTACCATCATTAAGCGTATCCGTTTGTATCATCCGCAGATAAACGGGGTCCTTGTCTGCCAGCCCCTGTTGAAAGCGGATCACCCATTTTGAAAGATCTTCTACAGTTGTATAAATGGAACTGGAGCCGAAGGCGGTCAGTTGGTCCGTAGCTTTACGGTATTCACTACCCTCCCGGTAATAGGATGTCGCCAGGTTTGGAATAACCTTTGAGTAGTCGTCGTTAACCATTGTGGCCTGCATTTTTAAAGGTTTAAATATATTCTCGGCCGCCCATTCCGGGAATGTTTTACCGCTCACCTTTGTTACAATTGCCGCCAACAAATTATATCCCGTGTTTGAATATTGATATTTCGATCCGGGTTCAAAATCAAGGTCATGCTGTTTGCTTACCATCCGCATAATATCCTCGTACCTGAAAGCTTCGTCCCAGCGCCAGCCTGCCGCATGAAGCCCTTCGGGCCAATCCCTCAGGCCGCTGGTGTGGTGGATTAGGTTATGAATAGTTATCTTTTTGCCGAAATCAGGCAAATCAGGCAGGTATTTATGGATGTCATCATCCGGCGAGATTTTACCCTCCTGTACCAGGGTTGAAATTGCATAGCCGGTAAATTGCTTGGAAACCGATGCGATATCGAATACCGAAGTTGGCGTGATCGGCATGCCATACTCCAGGTTGGCCATACCATAGCCTTTTTCAAACGCGACTTTTCCATCCTTTACGATTAAAACCGCCACACCGGGACCATCAGGTTTCGCGTAATCTTTAAAAAGCGAATCGATGCCGGTTTGTAAATTAGCCGGTAAACTTTGTGCGCAACCGGCTAATCCGGCGACTACAAGGAGCAGGGTAAAAAATTGTTTCATGACTGATCAGGCGTAACTTGAGAATGAATAAAGTTACACAAATGACCATTGAATTACCACAAACGTTGCATACCTAATTACTTTCACATTTTTCTATCAGCAGAATGAACCGGTTGTTCTTCGCGTTCATGCTTTTTGGCAATATCGCCGCCGTGCGGCTCGTCGCCGTGATAAGTCCTGTCAGATTTTCTCACTTTACTTTTGCCGCCATTGTCATGCGGCCTGTGGGTGGGGGTATCTGTTGGAGATGGCTTATCTTTTGAATTTGCTGGCTTTGTCATTCGGTAATAACAAAGAAACGGCGCAATTGGTTTGACTATGATTTTTAGGATTAAAAGATTGTAGAATTTACAGGCAACATCCTGGCAAATCCTTTAATCCAAAAATCCTGGTCAAAGAAAAAGGCTTCCCAAATTGGAAAGCCTAATGATATTTTCTTAAGTCTCTGCGCCAATTGGCGGAGGAAATTAGTGTAATTTTTATTCTGCCGACAAGGCTGCTGCACCGCTCACAATTTCAGTAAGCTCAGTAGTGATAGCTGCCTGGCGGGCCTGGTTGTAGCTAAGTTTAAGCGCTTTTAACAGCTCGCCTGCGTTATCAGTCGCCTTATCCATCGCCGTCATACGTGCGCCATGTTCAGATGCGTTTGAATCCAATACGGCTTTGTATAACTGTATCTTTATATTCTTCGGTATCAACTGTTCAACTATCTTTTCCTGCGAAGGCTCAAGGATATAGTCCACTTGCATCTTATTTTCCTTTTCCTTCTCTTTTTCCTTATTAACCTCAGGTTTTGGTTTTGGAACAGGGATCAATTGTTCTGCAATTAATATTTGCATTGCAGCATTTTTAAATTGATTGTAAACAAGCTCAACGCGGTCGTAATCGCCCTTCAAAAAGCCATCCATTATACTTTCGGTAATTTTGGAAGCATTTTCAAAGTTTAGCTCAAGGTACAGGTCATTATTGTTACCAATAACATTGTATTTACGACGCTGGTAATATTCCTGGCTTTTTTTACCGATGGCAACGATTGAAACATTACCTGCTTTTAACTGGTTACTGTATTTTTCAGCGATGAGATTATTGGCGGTTTTTATTGCATTGGCATTAAAAGCGCCGGCTAAACCGCGGTTGGACGTTATTACTATAACCAATACTTTATTAGGCTCACGCTCCACCAAAAACGGCGATGAACCATCTTCAAGGCTGGCAGATAAGTTGGCCAATATTTCCTTCAGCTTGTTGGCATAGGGGCGTAATTGTACAATAGCGTTTGTAGCCCTTTTCAGCTTGGCCGCCGAAACCATTTTCATGGCCTTGGTGATCTGCTGTGTTGAGGTTACGGATTTTATCCTGTTTCTTACTTCTTTTAAATTAGCCATTCTTTAGATGTGCAAATTTCAAATGTGCAGGTGTGCGAATGATCTGCACACCTAATTTATTATTCAATAATTAAATAGGCCGCAAAGGCTGATCTGCACATTCGCACATCAGCACATTCGCACATCTAATTAATATTTCCCTGTCAATTCCTTTGCAACGGTTTCCAGTACGCCGGTTATAGTGTCATCAAATTTACCCGCTTTAAGGGCAGCTAATGTTTCGGGATGACGGGCTTCTAACTGGGTTGTAAATTCGCTTTCAAATTCCCGTATTTTATTTACAGGCACGTTACGCATCAGGTTTTTTGTACCAAGGTATATGATAGCAACCTGCTTTTCAACAGTTACCGGTGCATACTGGCCTTGCTTTAATATTTCAACGTTACGTGCGCCTTTGTCAAGCACAGTTTTGGTTGATGCATCAAGATCTGATCCGAATTTCGAGAACGCTTCCAGCTCGCGGTATTGCGCCTGATCGAGTTTCAATGTACCGGCAACCTTTTTCATCGATTTTATCTGCGCGTTACCACCAACACGTGATACCGAGATACCTACGTTAATGGCGGGACGTACACCTGCGTTAAACAAGTTAGATTCAAGGAATATCTGCCCGTCGGTAATTGAAATTACGTTGGTTGGGATATAAGCCGATACGTCGCCTGCCTGCGTTTCAATAATAGGCAATGCTGTTAATGAACCACCACCTTTTACAATACTCCTGATAGATTCAGGAAGGTCGTTCATTGCCTGTGCTATTTCATCATTCTGGCTGATCTTAGCGGCGCGCTCTAATAAACGGCTGTGCAGGTAAAATACATCACCTGGATAAGCCTCGCGGCCCGGTGGACGACGCAGTAACAACGATACTTCGCGGTAAGCAACGGCCTGTTTTGAAAGATCATCATAAATGATCAATGCAGGGCGCCCGGTATCACGGAAATACTCACCGATAGCAGCACCTGCAAATGGCGCAAAGAACTGCATGGTAGCAGAGTCGGAAGCATTAGCAGCAACAATGATTGAATAAGGCATAGCGCCTTTCTCGTCAAGTGTGCGTACAATGTTTGCAACCGTACTTGCTTTTTGGCCGCAGGCTACATATATGCATATTACCGGTTTGCCGGCATCATAAAATTCTTTCTGGTTAATGATGGTATCGATACAAACCGCAGTTTTACCTGTCTGGCGGTCGCCAATTACCAGCTCACGCTGTCCACGACCGATAGGGATCATCGCATCGATAGCTTTGATACCTGTTTGCAAAGGTTCGGTCACCGGCTGGCGATAAATAACCCCAGGCGCCTTGCGCTCAAGCGGCATTTCATAAGTTTGTCCCTTTATCGGGCCTTTACCATCGATAGGGCTACCTAATGTATCAACAACGCGGCCAAGCATACCCTCGCCTACATTTATAGAGGCAATCCGTTTGGTGCGTTTAACGGTATCACCTTCTTTTATATCGTCAGATTTGCCAAGCAAAACCACCCCCACGTTATCTTCCTCAAGGTTAAGTACGATACCCTGTAAACCGGTACCAAACTCAACCAGCTCACCTGATTGTACTTTTGTTAATCCGTAAACGCGTGCAATACCGTCACCCACCTGGAGCACGGTACCCACTTCTTCTAATTCAGATTCTGACTTGAAGCCGGCTAATTGCTGACGCAAAATTGCCGATACTTCATCTGGTCTTACCTCTACCATTTTTTAAATTTTTATTTTTAGCGTTTTTAGTTTTAAACAGAAATCACCCTTTTGGCAAATTCCTTTTTTAATTTTTTCAGGAAAAGTGGATAAAGCGAGCATCACATTTTTTAAGCTGATGGTTAATAAAAGCCGGGGCGAAGTTTTATACACCACCGCGCAGGAATATATTAATATGTATGATATTAAAAATCATATCATACACGCTAATGTGGTATCGGCTACAGAATTATCTGC
>JABDCF010000081.1 GCA_013288235.1 Bacteroidota bacterium
CGTTAGCTGTTATTGAACCGGTTGAAGTAAAAACATTTTCGGATGTGTTGAGTTATGAAACACCGGCACCGCGTGGGCAGGTAAAATTAGTTTCGGCAGATGACCCTGCAAAACTTGTTGAATTATTGCATACTGAAGCAAAAGTTATATAAATAAAAATTTAAACCAGGTCTTTTGATCTTAGTAATTTAAATATGCCAGTTTTAGTTTATACGGAAAATGCAGACGGGAAATTCAAAAAATCGATTTTTGAAGCAGTTTCTTATGCACGCGCTATCGCCGATAAAAATAATACCAGCCTTGTTGCCATTTCCATTGGCGATGTCAGCGCCGGTGAATTAGCCAATCTTGGGAAATACGGCGCCGAAAGGGTGCTGAATGTTTCGAACGATAAGCTAAAGAATTTTATTAACCAGGCCTATGCTTCGGTGATTGCAGAAGCGGCAAAAAAAGAGGGCGCCGACATTGTTGTGCTTTCAAATTCTTTTTCGGGACGTGGTTTAGCACCACGCCTGGGTGTTAAACTGGAGGCAGGCGTTGCTGATGGGGCCGTATCATTGCCAGAGCAGGCCCATGGCAAATTTACCATCAAAAAAACAGCTTTTTCGGGCAAGGCGTTTGCTATTGTCGAGCTGACATCAACCAATAAAGTTATTGCGCTGATACCGAATTCGTACAAAATTGTTGAAACAGGCACGACTGCAAAAGTTGAAGACTTTAAACCGGAAACAAAAGCTTCGGATTTTAAAGCGATGATCAAAGATATCGTCCGTTCAACCGATAAAGTGTCTTTACCGGATGCAGATATTGTTGTTTCAGGCGGCCGGGGCCTTAAAGGCCCTGAAAACTGGCGAATGGTTGAAGAACTTGCCGATCTGCTTGGCGCCGCCCTTGCATGCTCAAAACCGGTATCGGACGCTGGTTGGAGGCCGCATAGCGAACACGTTGGACAAACAGGTATTGCAGTCAGTCCAAATTTGTATATTGCAATAGGAATTTCGGGGGCTATACAGCATTTGGCTGGTGTAAGTTCATCGAAAGTTATCGTTGTTATTAATAAAGACGCCGAAGCGCCATTTTTTAAAGTGGCCGATTATGGTATAGTTGGCGATGCATTTGAAGTAGTACCGAAATTGATTGCTGCAATTAAAGAATACAAAGCTACGGCTTAAAAAAAGGATCTGTTGAGATGGGTAATGATATGAAAAAAATAAAACTGGATATAGTTGGCTTATCATACAGCCAAACGCAATCCGGTGCCTATGCCCTTGTTTTAGGCGAAGTTAGCGGCCGCAGAAGGCTCCCGATCATCATCGGAAGCTTTGAAGCGCAGGCCATAGCTATTGAAATAGAGAAAATGACGCCGAGCCGGCCATTAACCCATGATCTTTTCAAAAGTTTTGGTGAAGCCTATCACATCAGTGTGCAGGAAATTATAATTTATAACCTGGTCGATGGGATATTTTACTCCAAACTCATTTGCTCCGACGGTAAAAAAGTTGTTGAAATTGACGCCCGCACATCTGACGCCATTGCAGTTGCAGTACGGTTTGAGTGCCCTATTTATACTTATGAATTTATACTCTCGAGTGCGGGTATAGTAATTGAAGGTAACGACTTTGTTTATCTCGAAAATATCAATGAAACTGCCGAAGAAAAAACGGCTGCCTCCCCTACCGGCGGCTTTACCTCATTAAGCGTTGACGAACTAAAAACAAAATTGCAGGAAGCCCTTTCTGAAGAATCGTACGAAAAGGCTGCTAAAATACGTGATGAGCTTAATAAGCGAAAAGCGTCGTGAGATGAGATTTGAGACGTGAGATTTGAGATATTAGACAAAACACATTCGAAGTTAAGCAACGGTACCCTTTCGCCTTTAACCCTTCACCTCTTCAGATAAAAAGTCCCTGTACCAATGTCCCGAAGCTTTAATGATGCGTTGCTGTGTTTTAAAATCGATATAAATTAATCCAAAACGAGGGTGATAGCCTTCGGCCCATTCAAAGTTATCGGTAAGTGTCCATATAAAATAGCCGCTTATTTTATAACCTTCATCCTTTGCCTTTAAAATTTGCTGTAAGTTGGCCTGGATGTAAGCTGTGCGTTTGGTGTCATTAACCTTATCATCAATTACTTCGTCAGGAAAAGCGGCGCCGTTTTCGGTGATGTATAATTTTTTTATCTGCGGGTAGCCATTAAACTTTTTTACCATGTGATAAATGGCCGGCGGGTAAACCTCCCATTTCATGGAGGTTAGCTCAACATTCCTTTTTTCAGCTTTAACAAGGCTTGCATTTATATAAGGGGTAAATAATGAGTACCTGACAATTTCGCGGGTGTAATTTTGTATCCCGATAAAATCAAAATCAAACTTTAAATTTTCTTCATCGCCAGGCAGACTAAATTTTTCTATATCCTTTAAAACCGGCATTTCGTTTACCGGGTAACCCAACCCTAAAACAGGCTCGATAAAAAGTCGGTTAATTAATGCATCTGCACGTCTGGCCGCGTTAATGTCTTTAATTTTATTTGAATACGGCTCAATATGTGAGCAGGAAAATGTGGTGCCTATTTGCGCCGCAGGTAAAATGCCGCGTAATGTTTTAGCACCCGCAACCATGCTTAAAATAGCATGATGTATTGCCGGAAGAAAGTTTTTCAAACCAGTTCTCCCCGGTGCGTGTATGCCAAAAAAATATCCTGCGCCGGTAAATACGGCGGGCTCGTTCATCACCATCCAATTTTTAACCCTATCGCCAAATGCTTTGGCGCAGATAGCAACATAAGCCGAAAACCATTCAATAATCTCCCGGTTTGTCCAGCCGCCTTTTATTTCAAGCGCCTCGGGTAAATCCCAGTGATAAAGGGTGATCCAGGGTTTAACCCCTTTTTCAATACAATAATCAATAACTTTATTGTAATGATCGATTCCGGCCTGGTTTATTTCACCTTCGCCGCCAGGTAATATCCTTGGCCATGATATGGAGAATCGGAAATTGGGTATATTCAGTTGTTTTATTAAGTCAATATCTCGCTGATACTGATGATAGAACTCACAGGCGTTGTTTGGGTTATCGCCATTTAATATCTTTCCTTTTTTTGCAGCAAAAGTATCCCATATGGACGTCCCCTTGCCGTCGATATCACATGAACCTTCGGTTTGGAGAGCAGCTGTAGACACCCCCCAAATAAAGTCTTCGCCAAAAAGTTTTTTACCTATTTGTATATCCTGAATCTTAGTTTCCATTAAATTGGGCTAACGCGTCGCCCAAATTGTACATTACATATATATAAAGCAAATTTTACAAACAATTAATCTTAATGGATGAAAGAAGATCTCATGCTCCTTAAGATCATACGCTCGCGGAAACTTTTTATGAGTTTTACCAGGTTCGAAATGAATTTCATAATCGTTGATATTAATGTGACATAAAGTTACTCTGCCGGTATAAGCTTATCGTATCAATAACATTATATTATTGTTAACAGTTTACCTTAAAAAAGCATTTTTGTTTTAGTGTTTATTTAGTTTTTATTTTTGCTGAATGAAAAACTATTTTGTCACGTTGTTCAATTACGACTGCTATGCAAATGAACTTATACTGAAAACTATTATTGACACCAGCAGCCCGGAAAAACCTATGCAGCTAATGGCCCATTTGCTTGCCGCACAGCAAGTATGGCTTAACCGCTGTTTGGGCTTGCCCACAACAACAATTCAATTATGGCCTGCTTTAGGCGCTAAACACGAAGACTTTGCTATCCAGTTAAATAGTTGCCACCACGCCTGGATAAAATATTTAAACGGGCTTAACAATGATGATTTTGAAGAAGCATTAGGCTATAAAAATACAAGGGGCGATAGTTTTGAAGATCAGTTACAATATATATTTGCCCATTTTATAAATCACGGCACACATCACAGGGCACAGATAGGTCAGCTTTTAAAGCTCGCCGGGCTTGAAAATTTACCTAATACTGACTTCATTGGCTATTTAAGGCAACTAAAAAATTAACAATGACACCGTTTATTTACAATATTTGCCAATAAATAAAATCAAAAAAATGAAGGGTACAATTGCTGCTATTTTTATAGCGTTTATATTGCTGGGATGTTCAGATAAAAAAAGCAAGGAAAAAGCGCTTTTGGACGATGTAATAAATATTCACGATAAAGTGATGGGCGCCGATGAGCAGGTGATGAAAAACAAAATGCAGCTTGATACCTTGCTAAAGCAAGATAAGTCATCTGCAAAAGACACCATTAAACTTTTGATCACAAAATTGGTTATGGCTGATAGCGCTATGGATAACTGGATGCATAATTTCGATCCCGCGCATACCGGCAAATCCGAAGACGAAACTGTGGCTTATATGGAAAGCCAGAAAAAACAAATTATGGCGATAGATTCGGCACTTAACGATGCTGTCGCCGGGTCAAATAAATATCTTTCAAAAACAAAAGGAAAATGAAGAAACTGTTTGGCGCTATGGTTATTGTATTGCTATGGAGCGCCTGTAAATTTAATAACACCAAAACCCTGCCCATATACGGCAACCGCCAGGCAGAAACAAAGGTTGTAAACGGGCAAACAGTTACTGATACCGTTTATCAAACTATCCCACCATTTAAATTTGTCAACCAGTATGGCGATAGCATAAGCGAGAAAAACCTGGACGGGAAAATATACGTGGCCGATTTCTTTTTTACAAGCTGCCCATCCATATGCCCGGTAATGCAGCGTAATATGCTGAACGTTTATAATGCATTTAAAGGGGGTGGCGATGTTAAAATACTTTCGTATACAATTGACCCTAAATACGATAGCGTCCCTATATTAAAAAAATACGCCGATAAACTTGGCGTTGCAGGCAATACCTGGTGGTTTTTACAGGGCAAAAAGGATGACACCTACCGCATTGCCGAAAAAAATTACCTGGTGGCTGTAAGCAAAGACAGTACGGTTGCAGGCGGTTATGTTCACCAGGGCTATTTTGTATTGATTGATAAAGAAAAACGCGTCCGCGGATCATACGATGGCACTAACCAGGAGCAGGTTGCCCAATTGATAGCCGATATAAAAACCCTGCAAACAGAACCTGTTACTGAAACAACTAAATGAAATTAAAAGTAATAGCGTGCATCGGGTTTTTTCTGGTAGTATTGATTATATCATGCCAAAGCGACCAGGAAATAGAATTTAAACGTTATTACTCTGCCGGTAGTTTAACTTATCAAATCCATTGTCAAAATTGCCATGGTGTAAATGGAGAAGGTTTAAATAATCTGATCCCCCCCTTAACCGATTCAGTTTTTTTAAAAACAAACAAAACCGTGGTGGCCTGTTTCATTAAATTTGGTTTAAAAGAAAAGATAACCATTTCCGGTAAATCATTCAATGAGAAAATGCCGCCTAATGATCTGCCCCCTATCGAAATTGCAAACGTACTTACCTATGTAACCAACTCCTTCGGCAATAAATTGGGTACAATTAATGAACAGCAGGTTGAAAGTTATCTTTCGAAGTGCAAATAGTTCATGGCTCATAGCAAAACAAGTGCAGCTACTATAAGCTATGAGCCATCAACCATGAACTAAAAAACACTACCTTTACGCTGCAAAACGTTCTATCGCTCCCGGCGCCTTGTTTGGGAGAGGAAAGTCCGGGCAACACAGAGCATCCTGCTTCCTAACAGGAAGGCGCCGGCAGCCGGCGACAGCAAGTGCCACAGAAAATAAACCGCCACGATTTATCGGGGTAAGGGTGAAAACGTGAGGTAAGAGCTCACGGCTTTCCCGGGCGACCGGGATTGCGGTAAACCTCAGGAGTTGAAAAACCAAATAGGTCCTGGAAGCGGAACTGCTCGTTTCCGTTACCCGGCTACAATCGGGTACGCCAGGATGGGTAGGTTGATTGAATCCCGATGGCGACATCGGGAGCAGATTAATGATAGAAATGGCCCCGCTTTAAACCGGGGCCAGACAGGACCCGGCTTACAGATTTGCTGCTGCATAAATGCCCCTTCCCGTAAAACGGAAGGGGTTACTTTTTGGTTGGTCATGGGGTCAATGGTCATTTTCTAATTGGTTTTGATTGTTTGGCTTAACATTTCAACTTTACAACATTTCAACCTTGCAACTTTCTAACAAATAACCAAAACAATATCATAGCAATAGTGTTTGTTTTTCTATACAATTACATAACTTAGCACAAACTGTCGAACAAAAACAAAACATGGCCAAAATTTTAATAATTGATGATGAACGCGCAATACGCAGCACACTACGCGAAATTTTAGAATACGAAGATTATATAGTTGAAGATATTGATAACGGGATTGATGGTTTAGAACTGATACAAAAGAACGATTTTGACCTTGTTCTTTGCGACATCAAAATGAACCGGATGGACGGAATGGAGGTACTTACAGAAAGCCAGATTATTAAGCCCGACCTTCCGTTTATTATGATCTCTGGCCATGGTACTGTTGAAACAGCGGTTGAGGCGAGTAAAAAAGGTGCGTTCGATTTTATATCAAAACCCCCCGACCTGAACCGTTTGCTTATTACAGTTCGTAACGCACTTGACCGGGGAAGCCTGGTGTCCGAAACCAAAGTATTAAAACGAAGGGTTTCAAAAGTCAGGGATATTTTAGGCGATTCGCAGGCTATTGCCAAAATTAAAGAAACTATTGAACGGGTAGCTCCTACAGATGCGCGGGTATTGATTACCGGTGCGAACGGCAGCGGTAAAGAACTTGTAGCGCGCTGGCTGCACGAAAAATCAAACCGTTCAAATGCGCCGTTAATTGAGGTTAATTGTGCGGCCATCCCTTCTGAATTAATTGAAAGCGAATTATTTGGCCACGAAAAAGGATCATTTACTTCGGCTATAAAACAACGTATCGGTAAGTTTGAATCAGCAAATGGCGGAACACTTTTTCTTGATGAAATAGGCGATATGAGCCATTCTACACAGGCTAAAGTATTACGCGCCCTTCAGGAAAACAAAATAACCCGTGTTGGCGGCGAAAAAGAAATTGAGGTAGACGTACGCGTAGTTGCTGCAACAAATAAAGACCTGTTGAAGGAAATTGAGGATGGTAATTTTCGCCTTGACCTTTATCACCGCCTGAGTGTTATTTTAATACATGTACCACCATTAACCGACAGAAAAGATGATATCGGTTTGCTTACACAGAACTTTCTTGAGGAAATTTGCAGTGATTACAGCATGCCTGTAAAAAAGATATCGGAAGGTGCACTGGAAGCATTAAAACAACTACCCTGGACAGGCAATATCCGCGAATTAAGGAACATGGTGGAGCGCCTGATCATCCTGAGTGACAGGACTATTACCGAAGGTGATGTAAAAGCATTTGCAAACCCCTCTGCACCGTCAGCAGCGGCAAGCAATACAACATCCACCCAAACCGATTACGACCAGTTTGGCAATTTCCAGGAATATAAAGATTATGCCGAGCGCGAATACATCAAGTTTAAGCTCGAAAAAAACAACTGGAACGTATCAAAAACTGCTGACGACATAGATATACAGCGCAGCCACTTGTATAGCAAAATTGAGAAGTTTGGGTTAAAAAGAGGCGAATGATTTTAGTTGGCAGTTATTAGTTTGCAGTAGGCAGTGATAACTGCAAACTGCCCACTGCAAACTTCTTTAACCAACTTGTTACCTAAATCGCTTTGATAATTAATTTAAAAAGGATTATCTTTCCTTTATCAATTACAACCTAATTATCAAACTATCATGGCCAAAACAAAAACAGCGCAGGCAACGGATGATTTCGATGCCGCCCCTACCCGATTATATTCATTAGACGCCCTCCGTGGGTTCGACATGTTCTGGATTATGGGCGCAGATGAAATATTGCACAGTTTGCGGGATACCACGCACTCCACCTTCTGGACAGTAATAGGAAACCAGTTTGAGCACCCTGACTGGAACGGTTTTCATGCCTATGATATGATATTTCCTCTTTTCCTTTTTATGGCAGGTGTTTCAACGGCGTTTTCGGTTGGCCGCGAACTGGAAAAAGGTGTTAGCCACGGGCAGTTGTTATGGCGGGTGATAAAACGGGCGTTGATATTGGTATTGCTTGGCCTTATAGTTAACAATGGCCTGCAAATGCCGGTGGTATTCCTGATTTTTTTCGTAATGGCCACAATTTTTATAATTGACCGACAGACGAAATTTGCGGTTAAATCTACTTTGTCTGCGGTATTCCGCTTATTAATAATCGTTGTAGTTGTTATGGCGGCTTATTACGCGTGTTACAATTTAGCCGGGGACAGCAAGTTTTTACAAGTAACGAATATCCGCTTTCCGAGTGTCCTCGGCAGGATTGGCATAGCCTATATGTTTGCCAACATTATTTTTTTGTATTCGAAAGAATTGTGGCAAATGGTGTGGTTCTGGGGCTTTATCATTGGCTATTACCTGCTGCTAAAATTCACTTCGGCCCCCGGCTTCCATGCCGGCGACCTTACACCGGAAGGTAATTTCGCCTCGTATGCCGACCGCACGGTATTGCCAGGCCATTTATATGTACCCTATCCGGGAACAAAAATAAATATGCACGACCCTGAAGGCCTTTTCTCTACCATCCCGGCTATCAGCACGGGTTTGCTGGGTATTTTGACGGGCTCTTTGTTAAAAAACAGGCAAGTAACACATGAAGTTAAGCTTTTGCGCATGACACTGATAGGGATTATTTTTATTTTACTGTCACTGGTGTGGAATATGGACTTCCCGATCAATAAAAATCTTTGGTCGAGTTCTTTTGTGCTGCTGGTTGGGGGTATCAGTTTGCTGCTGATGTCACTTTTTTATTGGGTGATTGATGTATTGGGTTATAAAAAGTGGGCCTTCTTTTTTAAGGTAATCGGGATGAACTCTATCCTGATCTATATATCGGGCCATTTTATTAGCTGGGGCTTTGCGAACAGAAGTCTTTTTGGCTGGCTTGGCCAGTGGATTGGAAACCCGTATAACGCAGTAATAATGGCCATAACTTTTGTAATTATCAAGTGGCTGTTTTTACGCTATTTGTATGAAAAGAAGACTTTTTTAAGAGTATAAGCCCTGGTGTTATAAGTAAAGATAAAAAATGTTGATTATCGAACCCCGAATAATGAATTACAAAGTAAACTTCGGAGTTCGACATTCGATATTCATTGTTCGATATTAACTTTATTGCTTTAGTATCTCGCCCAAATCTGCCGGGGAATAATTAACAGATTTCAGTGTTTTATTGTCTGCTGTTCGGTACACCAAAAACAAGCCGTCTATTTCTTTATGGTATGATTCAGTATTGGCAGTGTTTTTGTAATGATTGATAGTAAGGTCCGCCTCTTCGACTGTCTTGCAAGCTTTGCTCATGTTGGAGCGGTGGACCTCATCAAATAGTTCTTTAAATTTTTCGCCCAGGCCAAATTCTAAAATTGCGCCGGCAAGCACATATTGCAGATCGCACAAGGCATCGGCAACTTCAACTAAATTATTATCGCCAACTGCTTGCTGTAATTCTTTTAGCTCTTCGGCCAACAGCGAAATACGCAGGTCGCACCTCTCTTTTGATGGAATTACTGGTGCTGCTATAATTGGATGTTTAAAAGTAGCATGAAATTCGGCTACTTGGTTTAATGCATTTGTATCTTTTATCATGATGTATTGTTGCTGGTAAAATTTGTTTAACGCGAAGCCTAACAAACGCTGCTAATATATACAATAAGCCGGTTTTATAAGGAGCAGTTAATAAAATTGATAGCTGAAAAAGAAAATTATTGTCATACCTGTACAAAATTCAAAAAATATTAAGGGTGCATTAAACCGTTTAACATAAAATAAGTCTATCACAATAAAAGCAATAAAAAGCTATTAAATTATATAAAATCATGAAAAGGGCATTTAAATATTTGTTATTAACAAGCTTAAGCGGGCTGATGTGCCTGTTCTTAGCTATTCCTGCCAACGCTCAACATAGGGGCGGCGGTGGCGGCCATGGTGGTGGCGGTGGAGGTCATTTTGGTGGTGGCGGCGGCCATTTTGGTGGCGGCAGCCGTGCAGTATCTGCACCTTCACGTTCTTTCAGTGCGCCGCAGCGCAGTGCTTCCTTCAACAGGGGTGGCGGCGCAGTACGCAGTAACTTTGGTGGCAACCGGGGGGTTGTAGGTGCACGTGCCAATGTTGGCGCAAGGGGTTTTGTTGGTGGCCGGACCGGTGTTAGCGCACGAGGGTTCGTTGGTGGACGCGGATACGTTGGCGGACGTGGCTATGTTGGCGCACGTGGATTCGGCGGCGGTTATCGTGGTGGCTACTATGGCCCACGTGGCTGGGGTGGTCGTGCCTTTTGGGGCGGTCGTGGGGGATATTTCTGGCACGGTGGTTTTTATGCCAGCTTATATTGGCCACGAATTGGATTTAGCGTAGGGTTTTTGCCTTATGGTTACTATCCTTTCTATTGGGGTGACGCCGCATACTACTATAGCAACGGATTTTATTATCAATACAATAACAGTCAATATACTGTGGTTGAGCCACCTTTAGGTGCAGAAATAACAACTTTACCAGCAGGTACACAGCCCATTACTATTGATGGCCAGCAATATTATGAGTTAAATGGTGTTTACTATCAGCCTACGACTAATGATAATGGTACAACCGGCTATATAATTGCAGGTAAAGACGGTCAGTTAAGCACCGCTAACGGCGCTAATCCGGGTGCATATAATGGCGCTCCTGCTGATAACGGCGGTTATACCAATGCACTTCCTCCTAACGGTGGCGGTAACATTAATAACGCCCCGGCGGCTCCGCAAATAGGTGATATTTATGACCAATTGCCGCAAGACAGCAGAAAAATAAGGTTAAACGGTGAAACTTTTTATGTATCACCTGATGACTACTACTATCAAACTACCACTGCAACAAATGGCAGCACAGTTTACAAAATAGTAGGTACCCCTTCTGACGAGCCTGGCGGAAATCAATAAATTTTTCTATTATATATTATAAAAGGTGAAGGTTAACTCCTTTGCCTTTTTTTTTTGAAGGAATGCTATAAAAATGGTCGCTCCCATATACGGCTTTTATTGTTATGATAACATTTCGCAATTCAACAGAAATACCGACGGATTCAATTATTGCAAACAATAGTTTTGTAATCCGCGTATAAAGGCGAAAACTTATATTAGTCAACTAAGTACCCTATCAAAATCATGAAAATTAATACTAACACATCTAAAATCTTTTGTGCAGCATTAATTGTAGCCGGCATTACGCTTAACACAATATCATGCAAAAAAAATAGCGAAAGTTCAAACACTACAGCTACAACCACTGTGACTGAAGCTGATGCGGCGCAATTTACTTCGGATGCAGTTTCCCCTTCAAGCGGTGGCATGGCGAATCAATTGAGTGGTTCTACCTCATTATATGCAACAACCGCTTTATCATGCGGCGTTCAGAAAGATTCAACCATCTCTATATTAAGCCAAAGCGGCGTTACACCAGTTTACAGCTATACTTTCGCCTGGAAATATATGCTTAATTGTAACGGCAACGTACCAACCAACATAACTTTTAACTTTACAGGTAAAGGCAGTTATAACGGCGCGCTTATGTCGGCAAGTGATACCAGTAACGCGCAATTTGTACTTACAGGGTCTTCTTCGGCCTATCTTCTTACTGCCAACTATACACGTACGGGAAACGCCACTTCAAAAATTGCACGGCAATATACGTTTCATACCGTTTTAAATATCCAGTCGTCTAACATCGCAATAAATAAAACCACGCACGAAATTACTTCAGGCACGGCTACGGTAACTTTGGTTGCAACATCTACCTCTGGTAAAAAATTCACATTTGGGGGCACTCTTACTTTCCTGGGTAATAAAAAAGGAAGCCTGGTTTTAAACAGTGGCGTGGTTTATACTATACAATGGTTATAAAACAAGTTTTGTTAGTTTCATAAATATACTAGCAAATATTCGCCATCTATAGCAAAAGAAAACCCTTGCCAACAATACTGGCAGGGGCTTTTCGTTGGACGGGAAAATCGACAATTTATGATCCAATACGCCAATTATAGTTTTTGGTACTTAAAACAATTTTTGTCCTAAATCCTTTTAATAAAATCTCTGCTCCCGATAATTATGACAAAAGTACTTATGCTATGCAAGTGGATGTTACCGCTACTTATTTTTGCACTTTTAGCCCCAACATCCACCAAAGCCTATTCAGTCCTCACGCATGAAGCGCTTATAGATGCAAGCTGGCAAAAGAATATTTTGCCTTTATTAAAGCATAAATACCCTTTGGCCACTGATGATGACCTAAAAAAAGCGCATGCATACGCCTATGGGGGCTCCCTGATCGCTGATATGGGCTATTTTCCATTTGGCAGTACTTACTTCACCAATCTTGCCCACTACGTTCGCAGCGGCGATTTTGTAGAGGCTCTGCTTTCTGAAGCGCAAAATCTCGATGAATATGCTTTTGCTCTTGGATCATTGTGCCATTATATGGGCGATAAGTATGGCCATTCGCTTGCAACAAACCTTACGGTACCCATTGTATACCCTAAAATAGAGCAAAAGTTTGGGCACGTGGTAACCTATGAAGAGGATCATTCTTCACATAGCCGGGTCGAAATTTCATTTGACGTATTGCAAATTGCGAAAGGGAACTATGCTTCACAAGATTATCATGACCTTATCGGATTTGAAGTATCGAAACCTGTACTTGAGCGGGCATTCTTAAAAACCTATGGGCAGGATATAAATAAAGTATTCGGCGACCTTGATCTTGCTATTGGGACATTCCGATGGTCAGTAAAAAGCCTGTTGCCCACCGTTGTGCGTACTGCATGGGTGATTAAAAAAAATGATATAAAAAAACAGAACCCAAGCGCGAATGCGCACAATTTCCATTATAAGATGAGTAAAAAGGCCTTTAACAAGGAATTCGGATCGGCAAGGCAAAAGCCAGGCTTTAAGGCTGAAGTTTTATCATTCCTGATAAGGATTATCCCCAAAATTGGACCTTTTAAAGCGCTCAGGTTCCGTGATGTGGGCCCCCAGGGCGAGAAATTGTTCATCAGAAGCTTTGATACAACGCTGGTGCACTATGATGAGGCGCTTGCAAAGTTACGCGATGGGCAGATAACATTGCCAGATGTTGATTATGATACCGGTAAACCTACCGTGATAGGTGAATATGGATTGTGTGATAAAACTTACGGCGACCTGGTGGATAAACTTGCCGACAGTAAGTTCAACAACCTCACTGCTCCACTTCAAAAAAACATCCTGTCTTTTTACAATAATGCTGACACTGTACAACTTGCACAAAAATATCCGAAAGACTGGAAGAAAAAAAGCGAAGATCTGCAAAGTCTTAAAGCAGCCACACCAATAAAAACGGATAGCTTAAAAACCGACAAGGGTATTTATTATAAACTTAACGAGCCTGTAGCTCAACCTACCGGAAAATAACCATATTGTTAAATTTATTTAAGCCCGTATACATTCACGCTGTTTGAGAAAGTAGCCAGGTAAACATGCCCATCCGCAACAGTGGGCGATGAAAATTTTGCGTAGTAACCTACCCCATCGCCAACGGTCTGATTACTATTCCAAAGTTCCTTTGTTATATCGTTAGCATCAAAGGCCCTTAATATACCCGGCGCAACGCTGGTGGGATCGGAGCCTATGGGATACGATGCCCACACTATACCCGTTCCGTTAAGCGTCCCATTTGAGGATACCGATATATCAACGCCGGTTGGCCCAGTCGGGCCGCCGGTGCCCGCAACTATCTGGTTGGATGAAAAATTATTATTACCACGGTTAAAAGGAAAGGCGCGCAATTGATCACCCTCCGACCATATGTAAACAAATTCATTAGCGCTGCCTTTATAGTACGCCGGCTGGCAATGCATAGTTACGTTAAGCGGGATAGTTTGCAGTATTTGATTAGTACTGTATGAATATCCGCCCATGTTATCTTTATCAAGTAAATATATGTTGCCATCTTTGCACCCGGTTACGTAACACGCGGTGTTAGGGATCAGGAACGTGCCCATTACACCATAATCAAGATCATTTATATTTAGGTCAAGATAATTTGAAGGTGTAAAAAAACTGCTTACTTGCAACGTAGCGCCAGACGGGGTTAATTTCATGGCAGTTTCCGCACGGTTAGTGAGGTCAGACGGATTAGGGCTTGAAGTACTTTCGCCTGTTCCATTTCCCGGCTCTGTGTAAGGAACCGGTGTGCCTACCGTCCCGTTGCCTGTATCCACATACAAGTTGCCTTGTGCATCAGCTACTATACCCATACCACTTTCCCATATTCCACCCTGTTCTCCGTTAGGTGTGTCGCAATAAACAGTTTGTTGCTGTAATGTTTTTGAGTTATAGCCCAATATCCAGCCATGATACGGGTTCCAGTCGCAATGTGATGAAAATGAGATGTACACTACACCGCTTACAAGCGCCAAACCTTGTCGCTGATTATTTCGCCTTGGATCAAAACTTACTACGCCATTTACACTGCCATCACCTGTACCGCTTACGCTGCCCGATAGTTTTACAGGGCTGCCTGCCTGTTCGCTGCCTGTAAGGATATTAACAGCATGCAGGTATTGTACAAAGGTAGTTCCATCAGTACTGCGTGACACAAAGTAAATGGTTTGGCCTACAGAATCTATTACAGGCGTACCTATTATACCTATACTACCGGGAATGTCATTATAGGGGCTGCACCAACTGGAGTTCATATCGTTTGCACTTGGCGGGCGCATTCCAGTAACCGTAAAGTTTTTTTTCCAGTATAATTTCCCGTTATCACCATCATACGCATACACCGAATTGTTCACGGTAGCAATAAACACCACATTGTGAGTGCCCGAACTGATAGGCAAATTGCCAACTACGAGGGGCTGCGCAAAAACATAATCATCCACACTCAGGCTAAACAATTCACCAAACTGTTTTGCATTAACATTGGCCGTTGTAAGTTTTGTTTCCTGGTTATTTAATCCTGCACGGGTATTATCATTATGTTGCGTAAGGACTGAGATATGTTGCGTATTTACCGTAGTAATAGGTGTGCCGCCATTATTGTTATTGTTATTATTGTTGTTATTTGTTTGTACAGGCGTTTTTTTGCAACCAAGACAAACCGTAATCAGGAAGGTCACAAGAAGGAAATTGTACTTGTTCATTTAAATTGGTTTAAGGATTTATTCTTTAATTTAATTAAAAATAAAAGGCTTTATATTGGCATTAAAATATTTATAAATATAACGAAATAAAAGAATTAGCAATAATTGCCGGCCGGTTTTTGCTACTTGCTTATCTTCCTTACCAAATTATTCTCATAATCTGCAACATACACATTTCCGCTTGTATCAATGGCTACACCGACGGGTCTGTAAAAAGTGGCTTTTTCGGCATCCCCATCCTGTTTACCCCGTTCTCCTGTGCCCGCATACGTGGTTACCACACCTTCAGGGTTTATCATCCTGATAAGATTATTACCTGAATCGGCTACATAAATATTTCCACTTTTATCAACAGCGATACCAGCCGGGTGCGCAAAAGATGCCGCTCTGCCTTTGCCATTGGCCTTCCCTTTTTTAAGTTTTCCGGCCAGGGTAGTTACAACCCCGTCCTTACTTATCTTACGTATCATGTTGTTATAGGTATCGGATACATATAAATTACCTTTATTATCAGCCGCAATTCCCTCGGGTAAATAGAAAGTCGCCGACATACAAGGCCCATCTTTTGCACCAGGATCGCCGGTGCCTGCAATAGTGGCAATTTTCCCATCCTGGCTGATCTTTCGTATCTGATCATGTATCCAATCCGCAATGTATACATCCCCTGCCGTATCGGCTATGATGCTCATAGGGTTATCAAATACAGGCCGGATAGGTTTCTTCGGATCCGTTCCAACTGGCAATTTTCCTGCAAAGGTGGTCACCAAGCCCTCACCATTTATTTTACGAATGAGGCTATTATGCGTGTCCGCAACATAAACATTCCCGTTTTTATCGGCAGCAACTGCCACGGGGCTAAAAAAAGAAGCGGCGATGGCCTTACCATCAGCTGAACCTACGCTGCCGCTGCCCGCAATTGTAGTTACTATGCCTTCTGGGTCCACTTTACGTATTTTATTGTTACGCGAATCGGCAACATATATATTGCCCTTTTCATCTAAACATAAACCCATAAGGTTTGAAAATGAAGCGTCGATGCCTTTACCATCTGCCGAACCCATAAGGCCGCTGCCTGCAACGGTACTCACCGTTAAATGGCTTTGTTTTTTGCAAGCAGCAATAAATATTATTGCAATTGACAGGAACGCGATATTTTTTCTCATAGGTTTTTTTAGGAACGAGTTTAAAAGTATGTATTTCCTTTTAAAACTTCAATAATTTATTTTGCTGACAAAGCAGTCGCCAAAAAATATCGAAAATTAGGATAATTTCCTTTTGGGTGAGATTAAATGTTTGGAGGCTTATTTGCCGATACAAAAACTGTAACTAATTGACTGTAAATTAGTTACAGTTTTTGAGTTACAAAATAGCTACAGATTATTTCGGCTGCTTTAATGTGGAAAACTCACCCGCTTAGAGACACTAAATTGGACATTATTTTTGAAAAGCCAAATATAAAGGAGATTATTTTTCTACCCTATTTTCCGTCAAATTTCCGGCTAAAAATCGTTCCCTTTTCGGCATCTGCCCACCCAAAACATTCTCCCATCCATATTGCAATATATAATCCAACAACAATCTGTTTTTTAATTCGAGGTGACTTCCTGTGCCCGGTTTAACAATAATTAATTCCAATACCTTTATAACCAGGTTTTCCCTCGTCCAGGCGATACCCTTGCCGTTAAAATGTTCACCCAGCGCCTTCCCCAAATGCTGACAGCTTCCTATATAAAAACGACCGTTACATAACGCCAATACATAAATGAACCAATTATCAGAGCCACCAAAAAGGAAACGACGGTTATCTGCAACATAATACTTGATCTTATTGCTGGTAAAGTCATAAATATGTTGCAGCCTTTCTTTGAGCAGGTAAGTTTCCAGCACCAGAAAGTCCCCACCTCGCACATTTTCCCAGCCATAACGCTCCATGGCCTGTAGCGTCATCCAATTTTCGTAAAGCATCGCGTCATTTACGCTCTCCACAGTCACAGTTTGTATTTTTGCTATTCGAAGTGGCTTGTAGCGCCTCGTCCATTTGGCGCCCCTGCTTCCAAGGTGTTCGCCAAAGCGGAATTCAGGGTCATCCGACTGGCCTACGTAATATTTATTGTCAGCCAGCTCCAGTAAATATAGCTTCAGTTCAATTGCCATATCTTATTTTCAAAATGTTTCTGCCAAGATAAAGGCAAGACGATCTTGAAGTGGTAGATAACTTTTTTTGTTTTGTTCGGGCATCTCTGCCTATTGCCGTAGCTCCGCTGTGTGAAAGATGCCGCTTCCGATCCGTAACGCGGGGACAACATCGCATTTCTCGCATTCCGTCAAGAAAAAATCAGAAAGGTGCCTGCGGCTTAAACCTGCCGTCAATTCGACAAAACGATGATCACACGGCGTTGCAGTATGCTTAACTTTGATCCATGAAGAAAATAGGATTTCTATCATTTGGCCATTGGTCAACCAAATGAGCCCTGTGTTATTAAATCGTACAGCTATGGATACGCCTTTTGAAATGGAACAAATCTACGAGGCGCCCCCGCAAAGGGTATGGGAGGCATTGACCGGGGAAGCGCAAATGCGTTTATGGTATTTTCCGCAGCTTCAAAAGTTTGAACCTGTTGCCGGTTTTGACTTCGTGTTTACCAATGATGGTTCTCCTTATCAAAAAGAATGGCGGGTAACCAACGTCATACCCGGCCGGCTGCTGGCCCATAGCTGGACATACAAAAACTATCCCGGCTATTCGGAAGTGACCTTCGAGTTATTTGAAGAAGGAAATAATAACACTAAACTTAAGCTGACCCATACCGGCATTGCCAGTTTTCCGAACGACCCTCATTTCGCCCGGCACCGGTTCGAAAATGGCTGGAAACAAATCCTGGATACCAACCTGAAAAACCACCTTTTACATGTTATGACATCTAAATAACACTATTTTTTGCGCCTGTGCTTATCTTTGTATGTTAAAGATTTCATACTACCTTTCTACCGCAAACGCCAGTACACCTAGCTATACCCTCTGTAAGGCACCAAGTCTTTAACATACACTTTAAAATTTAATAAATGAGGCAACTTAAAATTAGTGAGTCGATCACCAATCGCGAGAACGCGTCGTTGAATCAATATTTGTCAGATATCGCAAAGATTCCGATGGTTACCCCGCAGGAAGAGGTGATCTTAACGCAAAAGATCCGGGAAGGCGACCAGGCAGCTTTAGAACGGTTGACCACTGCAAACCTGAGATTCGTCGTTTCCGTGGCTAAACAATATCAAAGTTCGGGGCTGACCCTCGGTGACCTGATCAACGAAGGCAACCTCGGTTTGGTTAAAGCGGCGAAACGCTTCGACGAAACCAAAGGTTTCAAATTTATATCCTATGCCGTATGGTGGATCCGGCAATCCATCCTGTCGGCCATCAACGAGCAATCCCGGATGGTCCGGCTGCCGGCGAACAAAGTCGGGGATCTCTCCAAAATTGCCAAAGCGGCGTCGCAGCTGGAACAGCAATATGAACGGCAGCCGACGCCGGAAGAATTGGCAGAAAGCCTGGAAATCACCGTTGAAAAGGTGAGCGATGTGCTGGGCCATTCCGGCCGGCATATTTCTTATGATTCGCCTTTTTCAAGCGAAGAGGATAATACTTTACTGGATGTGCTGCAAAGTTCCGAACCGGGGACGGATAAGGATATGATGACGGAATCTTTATCGATCGAGGTTGCGCAAAGCATGCGGGCGCTGGGCGAGAAAGAACGAGACGTTTTAACCCTGTTTTTCGGCCTGGGTGACGGGCAGGCCCATAGCCTGGAGGAGATAGGGGATAAATACGACCTGACACGTGAACGCGTGAGGCAGATTAAGGATAAAGCGCTGGCCAGGCTTCGCGCCAGTTCCCATATGTGGGTATTGAAAGGCTACTTGGACTAAGATTTTTGTAGCTTAGCCGGCCATGACAGACATCGAACGCTTCAACCTCTTCTGGCTTTGCCACGCGATGACCGCGCCGGTAAAAAGTGAAGAACAATATTATTATGACGCCCGGACCAAAAGGTTCTTCGCTTCCAGATCCTCCGGCTTATTTGATATGGTTGACCTGACCTTGGGGCCGCCGGTATCCACGGATCTTTCGGATCGCATGGCTGATATAGATTCGGAAGCTTTGGAGATCGTAGAGATCCCGCGGCTGAACGTGCAGGATAAAGTGGCGGTTCAATTACTATACTTGTCTAATTTTCCGGGCGTGATCCATGAAGAGGCGCTGCGGTTAGCTGCTGAAAAACAGCGGGATACTGATGGTTTTGTTTTAGACAGGTTATTGGACAAAGACGATGTGCTGGCGCCGATGCTCCCCTACTGGGATGATTTCAAGCTGAAGACCATCCAATATTACCTCGAAAAATTCACCGGACTTATCGGGATCACGTTGAAAATGCTTTAACTATCCCCCTTAATCAAACTCGGTCTCCAAACTCAGTTCCTGCCCTTCATAACGTGCTTTCAGCGGCCCCATATCCATCCTGACTTTCGTATCCGTCACCCGCGCATACAATTGGGTGGATTTGATGCTCTTGTGCCCCAGCAACTGCCCGACCGTTTCGATCGGCACCCCATTCGTCAGCGTCACCGTGGTAGCAAAGGTGTGCCGCGCCACATGATAGGTCAGTTTCTTTTTAATATTAACCGCCTTAGCGATATCCTTTAAGTAAGCATTCGCCTTTTGGTTGCTGATCGAAGGAAATAATTTATTCTCCTGCCGCCTGGGGTCGTCCTGGTACAACCTGATCAGCTTCAGCGCCGGCGGCAACAAGGGCACCCGGACGCGGTTATTATTTTTCTCCCGGTGCGTTTGCAGCCATTGCTCCCCATCTTCTCCGGTGACGATATCGTCCAGTTCAAGCTTGACCGTATCTGCGTAAGACAAGCCCGTAAAGCAACTAAAAACAAACAAGTCCCTCACCGTGCTCAAGCGCCGGAGCTTAAAGTTCTTGGCCGCTATCCGGCTCAGTTCCTCACTGGTCAGGAAATCACGGTAAACTTCCTCTACCTTCAGTTTCATGGCGATAAAAGGATTGCGGTTCAGCCAGCCGAGGTCCATGGCCAGCCGGATGACCGTTTTGACACGGCGCACGGTAGACGCCACGGTATTATTGACCCATTTGTATTCGGTGCGCAAGAATGCCTCGTAATCGCGGATAAATTTAAAATCAAGTTGGTCCAGCCGCATGTCATCAACGCTGAAGGTTTTTAACATGTATCGTTTTAGGGAGCGGTAGGTGCTGCGGTATTTACGGAGCGTGCCATAGGTATAGTTGTGGCCGATGAGCGAGGAAATGAACTCGGTTTGATAATCAAAAATATCGGATAGTCTTTTGACCGGGTGAAGCTCCTCCCCTTGCATAATTTTGCGGACGTCCGTGGCGGTAAATGCTTTGCCCGCCGAATAAAGTTCCTGCCTGGCTTCGTAGGCCCTACCCGTAAGCGTATCAAGCCAGGTGTTGACCGACCGGGGCGTTTCGCGGGTTCCGCGCATGCGCTGGATGCTATTGTCCCACTCCTGGGGAAGGCACTGGCGCTGGGTCGAGAATTCTTCGCGTTGTCCGTTGACCCTGACCCGGATATAGATTTGAGATTCGGGTTTGTCTTTTGTTCTGGATGGCCTGAGGTAGAAGCTTACGTTGAAGGTTTGTTTTTGCGCAGGGCTGATCGTTTCGATGGGCTTTTTTTTTCAGGGCCGCTTAACATGATATCGATATCTTCCTGTTTATAGTAATAAAGCCCGCCGATCTTGGTGAATGGCAGCGAACCGTTTACACGCAGGTTCTGGATCGTCGCGCCGGAAACTTTTAAGATCTTTTTGACGTCTTCGTTTTTGACCCACTTTTGGGCGTTTAAGGTTTGGCCTGTTGTTATAGGAGCCAATAGGGCAAATAATTCCTGCTTAAACTGCTCCAGGTCTTTCTTGGTGATTAGTTCGTCTGGTGTCATCGCTGCTAATTTAGCTGCGTTTATTATTCGAGGTGGTAGATAACGTGAAAATTGTGTTTTGGGCATTTGACTGGTGAAATTGCAGCCGCGCTTCCCCTAACACTCCCGTGCTGTTTCATGATGTCAAAATACGACGAATCGACGGAAAATCCCATCGCGCTGATTCCGGTACAAAGGTGCCTCGTACAAATTGGATATGGCCTGTTTTACACATTTAGAAACGTTTATATCCGTTTAAGCACATTCTTTCAATATTTCGGATATTTACTTTAAATTCAGCCGGTCAACCTTTGCCCGGCAAATGAAAGAAGATAAACTAAATGGCATTAAACCTTTAACCGTCATTCTTCTTTGCGTTTCAATATTGGGCATTGGGTATCTATGGA
>JABDCF010000082.1 GCA_013288235.1 Bacteroidota bacterium
GATGTACCAGCTGCTGTTTACCGTATGCAAAACATCGTTAAAATCAAGCTCAATAGTGCAGGCTGCAGACAATTTCTTCTCAAAAGCAAAATTAAGCGAGCCGCGTGGCAGGTCGATGAATTGCTCGTTGGTAAACCTGGTCTGGTAATTTCCGTAGGCCTGCAGGGTCCAACCGG
The DNA here is from genome assembly GCA_013288235.1 of Bacteroidota bacterium. GTDB lineage: Bacteria > Bacteroidota > Bacteroidia > Sphingobacteriales > Sphingobacteriaceae > Mucilaginibacter. The sequence goes on from JABDCF010000082.1 coordinate 177, forward strand.
TTCCGGGAGTAAACGTGAAAGTTGGCCTAAAAACAAACTGCTCGCCTGTTGTATTTAGGGCCCCGGTATAAAAGTCAGTTACGGTGTGCAAGTCCATCAGCCGGGCGTATAAATGGATGTTGAACCATTTGGCGGGGTCCAGGTCGGCGTTAACTTCTATTCCTTTTTGGTAGCTGCTGCCGATATTGCCCGGCTCGTTATAGTAATAGCCGTTGATGATCTGTATCAATCCGTCCACGCGGTCTTTAACATAAGTATAAAACAGCGTTATTTTTATCCCTTTAAAAGTATAATACAGCTGCAAATTATCCGAATAGGTGGGCAGCAGAAAGGGGTTGCCGGTATTATAGGTAAACTTATCCAGCGGCGAAAGAAAAGGGTTTAGTTGTGCATAATTAGGCCGGTCCACGCGGCGGCTAAAATTAAAGCCCAGCTTTTGTTTGCCGGCCGTATCTAATTTGTATTGTGCGTATAACGTTGGAAAAAAGCCGTTATAATTCCGGCTAAAGGACGAATCCGGCTTCTCGGGGTTGCCCAACTGGTTGCCGCTGGCTATGGTGTTTTCAAACCGCAGCCCTGCCTGTACGGATAGCCGCTTAAAGTCTTTTGAGGCGTTGATATAGGCCGCATTGATGTTTTCGTTGTACAGGAAATGGTTGGTTTCATTATAATCGGGCGTTGTTATGCCGTTATTGGTATCGAAATAATCGGCAATATTATCTGTTTTGGTATAGCTGGTTTTCAGCCCGGCATCAAGCCTTACACCGTTGGCCAATACGTGACTGTAATCAGTCCTGGCCGAATAAATATTGATGTTTGACGGAATGTCGCCGGTAACCAAAGCATAATTATACAGGGTTCCATCGGGATAAAAGCTACTGTTCGCAAAAGTTTGATTGAGTTGCGTGCGATAGGTAACATAATCCAGGTCCGCTGTTAATTCGCTGCCTTTTTTATCATATTCGTGCCGGTAATTCAGGTTGATGCTGCCATTTTTAAATTGCCGCTTATCCATGTTATTGGCTGTGATGATAGAGTCTAACTGACCCTGTGTACTGCTCAGCAGACTGGTGTTGGCGGTATGGTTGTCGCCTTGCGTAAACAGGCCGGTAAAGGCTGCGCCAAACGTTGTTTTATCGGTGGCATAGTAATCTATATTGATCCTGCCGCTGTAATTTTCCGAATGGCGTTTGATAAACGAGTTTTGCGTAAAATCGGGGGCAATATCGGTAATTACCGCAGGGTCGAAATAACGGTTTAGATTGATAGCGTTGTAATTGTTATTCAGCGTATAGCCAAGATTGGCCGCTACATTCAGTTTGTTTTGCCGGTAATTGAGGTTAAAGCTGTTGTTAGTGCGGGTATATTTCCCTTGTATATAGTTTAAATTCAGGTTGCCGTTAAAGCCCGTTTCTTTTGTTCGCTTGGTGCGGATATTGATCACACCGCCCGAGCCCGCCGCATCGTACCTGGCCGGCGGGTTGGTCATCAGTTCTATGCGGTCGATGCCGGACGAAGGCAACGAGCGTAGATAATTGGCGAGGTCATCTCCCGAAAGGTAAGTTGGTTTATCATCAATGTAGATCGTAACGCTGCTTTTGCCTTGCAGGCTGATGGTGTTGTCGTCAACGCCTACGCCCGGCGCTTTGGCCAGCAGGTCCAATAGCGTTGTGCCGGCGTTGCCAGGTAAGGCGCTTACGTTGACCACTGTGCGGTCGATCAGCTGCTCAACCGGTGGTTTTTTGGCAATTATGGACACTTCCTTCAAACTGGTTTCGTTTGGTTGCAGGATGATTGCCGGCAAAACAGTATCCCTTTGCAGTTTGATCACGCCACATTTGTTTTGTCTATAGCCGATCATACTCACGATAAGCCGGTAACCCGTTGGTTTGAGCCCCGCAAAAACAAAACTCCCGTCCTTTTCGCTCAGTGCGGCTTTTACTAATGCCGAGTCAGCCGTCCGGTTGAGGTACATGGTAGCGCCGTCAAGCGGTTTGCCATCTGGCGACGTTATTTTGCCTTTGATCGAAAAGCCGGTTTGGGCCTGTGCAAAAGATATGGCAATAAGCAGCCATGCGGCTAAAAAAGCCGTTAATTTTTTGGTCATGTTGTTGTTTTTGGAATTTACTTGCTTTGTGTTCTCTGTGCCTCCTCTGTGTCCTCTGTGGTTAAATTTTCACCACGGAGAATACAGAAAAATTGCACGGAGAAACACAGAGATGGGCGTAGCTATTTAGTTTTCTATAATGTGTTCACTCTGTCTTCAAACTTTTAACCGGGTTGGCCATTGCCGCTTTAATACTTTGATAGCTTATGGTCAGCAGGGTTATTACCAGCGCACCAAAACCTGAAATCGCAAACACCCACCAGGATAATCCTGTACGATAAGTATAATTTTGCAGCCAGTTGTGCATTATCCACGCCGCGGCGGGCATGGCAACACATAGTGAGATCACAACCATTATTACAAAATCCTTCGACATTAAACGCCACAAACCAAAAACAGAAGCGCCCAGTACTTTGCGAACGCCTATTTCTTTAACCCGTTGTTCGGATATAAAAGATGCCATCCCGAATAAGCCCAGGCAACTGATAAATATGGCGAATGCCGCAAAAAACCGGGCCAGTTTGCCGATCCGCTCTTCGCCTTCAAATTTTTTCGCGTACTCGGCATCGGCAAATTTGTATGAGAATGGCATGGAGGAAGAATAACTTTTAAAAGCAGCTTCAATTTTTCTTAACGCCTGGTGTGCGCTTACATTTGGGTTGATCTTTATGTTTAAAAAACCGCCCATGCCTTTGTTCATATTAAATATGGTTTGTTTCACCGGTTCGTATGGAGAGTTCATCACCATATTTTTTACCACCCCGATAACGGTATAATTATTATTATTCATTCTCACCGTTTCGCCAACAGGCTTTTTTAAGCCCATGTATTGAACAGCAGCCTCATTCAATAGGATGCTGTTTGAATCGGTGAGAAATTGCCTGGAAAAATCCCTGCCCGCTACAAATTGCCAGCCGACGGTTTTACCATACTCAGGCGTAACACCCACTATGCCAAAATCATCTGCCATGCCCGGATCTTTGCCTGTCCATTGCAGGCCGCTCACATTATTGCCGTTCCCCGTAACCGCATCTGTTGATTCTGCTACCTCTGCTACAGCGCCCGACGCCAGCAGATCGTTCCTGAAGGCACTAAATTGCTTGTGCAGGTCGGCATTCGTCATGGTAATATTAACCAGGCCATCTTTGCTGTACCCCACCGGGCGGTTTTCGGCAAATTCAATTTGTTTAAAAACCACGATGGTAGCAATGATCAAAACTATAGAAACCGTAAATTGAACAACTACCAAAACTTTGCGTGGAATAGCGGCAAGCGGCCCCGCTTTAAAAGTACCCTTTAGCACTTTCACCGGTTTAAACGAGGAGAGGTAAAATGCAGGGTAACTCCCGGCGATGATTCCTGTAAAAAAGGTAAAGCCAATGGCCGCTACCCAAAACAAAGGTTCATCCCACAAAAAGGACACCTGTTTACCACTCATATCGTTAAACCAGGGTATCGCAGCCAGCACCAGCAGCACGGAAAGGATAAACGAGAGCGCGGCAATAAGGAACGACTCGCAAAAGAATTGTTTTATCAATTGGCCCCTTAATGAGCCAACCGCTTTGCGGATGCCTACCTCTTTGGCGCGTTTTTCACTGCGGGCGGTGCTAAGGTTCATGAAATTAATGCAGGCCAGCAGCAGCACGAATACGCCGATCATACCAAACAACCATACGTATTGCATTTTTCCCCATACCAGTACGCCATCCTTATACTGGTACAAATGCCATTTGCTCATGGGACGAAGCAATATCGCCGGTTGGGATTTTTGATCCCCGGTATTTGCTTTGGCAAATATTACATTTCTGATCTTTGCAGAAACCTTTGCCATATCTGCATTATCGGTTGTTTGTACAAACAGATGCGCACAGTCCCAGCCCCAGGCATTAAAAACCCAATTGGGCAATACGTTTACTGCATAATAGCTCCATGGACCTATGAATGATATATCTCTGAGGTGAAATGTGGTATTATAAGGCGGGTCTTTATAAACGCCCGTAACTTTAAAGCCTTTTCCATTGTCCATCACAACCGTTTTGTTAATGGCCGGAGCATTCCCAAAAAGCGACTTTGATAAGGATTCGGAAAGTAATATGGAAGAAGGATCGCCCAGGCCCCCGCCTGTGCCTTCGATCATTTTAAGGCTGAATAGTTTGGGCGCATCAGCATCCATAAAGTTCCCCGAAGAAGAGATCTTGTTCTCGCCCACCGCCAGGACGTGGTGAGATGGGAAGGACGACATAATGATGTATTTGAAGTCGTTGCCATAGCTTTTACGCAACTCTGCGCCAAGGCCCGCCGGTATCCCATAGCCGGTATTAACATTGCCGTTTTGGGTCTGATTTAGCATTACCTGCGCGATACAGTTGTAATTATGGTGATAAGTATCAAACGATAACTCGTCCCACATCCATAAACCGATCAGCATGGCCACGGCCATACCCACAGCCAATCCCCCAATGTTGATGAAAGAAAGCACCTTGTTTTTGACAAGGTTCCTCCAGGCGATCTTAAAATAATTCTTTATCATGGTTTCTTAATTTAGATGAAAGCTGAAAGCAGAAAGACCAAAGCAAGAAGTTAAGAATGTTGACTATCAACAGTATTTCACGGCACCGGATCAAGCCATCGGCCGAACATAACAAGCATATATTTCCCTTTCGCACGATAATACGTCGATCAGTTTTTATGACATGAATGTTAGATTTTGCGTTTACTCGTGGTGCGAATAACTCCAGGTCCAGTTGGTGCCGGTACTGTTTGGCCGGTATTTTTCCTTATATTTTTTATAGACCTCGTCGCTTTGCGTTTTGCCGTTTATAGTAATCCTTTTGTCGGTTAATGAGAAGGTCACATTGTTCGGATCAGTGATCAAACCATCCTGTAGTAAATCGGCGACGAGTTTCTTATCAATTTCTTCCTGTTGTCTCCTTCGCTCTGCGCCTTGTGCCTGGTAATATGCCCCGTAATTGCGGTACCCGTTTGCGTATGCCTGGTAATATCCCGGAGGGCCTGGGTAATTCCAGGTCCAGTTATCGGCCGCATCCGCCGGTACATATTCATGGCGGTATCTTTTGAATATCTCACCGTTTTGAACCAACCCGTTGACCACAAAGGTTTTATCCGTAAGCGTAAATGAAAGGTCCTTGCGGTTGCTGATCAGGCCCTCCCGCTGCATTTCGTCTATAATCTTCCTTTGCTGCCCGGCCCAATATGCGTTCTGTTCCATTCGCGTATCCGGCGATCCGTTATTGGTATAAGTAATGTTTGTGTTTTCGCCATATTTTTTGAACAGCATCTGGAATACATCGTCCGGTTGCTTCACCCCATTGATAATGAGGCCACGACTATTAAATATAACATGTATAAAGCGCTTGTCTTTAACAATTCCATATTTAACCAACGTATCGCCAAAATCCGGTATAACAATCGATGGAGGCTCCGGAGCACCTGACGGAGCATATGTATTTGTATAACCGCCGCTATAACTGCCACGCTCGCCCTTCCTGCCAAACTGCCTGGATATCCTTTCAAACACTTGTTGCGGCATCCTTACGCCGTTTACAATGAGTTCATGGTCGTTCAGGCTGATGTTCAAATGGTTGGTATCCGTTACCAGGCGCTCGCGGTAAAGCTCAAGGCCGATAGCATGAAACCTTTTAAATGTAGCGGTATCCATTTTTGCAAGGGCGGCCAACGCCGATTTGGGCATGGCATCGCTAACGCGGGCACTATCCATTTTGTGCGTTAACATCGACGTCAAAGCAGCCTGTTTGGCGGTATCTATGGTAGATGGGGCCAGCTGCTGGAGCTGGTTTACCACCGCACCGGCATTATTATTGGCCGACTTCGCTGTTGTGTCATTCTTGATCACTTTTACGGTCGCTGCTTGTTCAGTTTTGACGTCGTGGTGAATGATCGACGCTACGGATTTCAATGCTTTTTTAATATCATTCCGCGCAGAAAATGCCGATATACCCAAACCAAAAACCACCAGGCAAATGGCCAGCACAGTTTTTTCGAACATATTGAGCGAGTGGTTGTGGTTACCCATCATTCGTTTAACCCTGGCCAGCAACGTGTTTTTGCTGCCCGGGAATGCCATAGCATAGGCTGGCCTTCCAGCCTGGTATTCTTCGCATGAAACCAAAGCGCTTATATAGCTTGCTTTATTATTGCTTTGGGAAACGGCCAGGTCATCGCAGCAGTTTTCCCTTTCAGTTTTAATTAATTGGGATATCCATAATACTGCGGGATTAAAAAAGAATACTATTTCCATAAAGCCTTGCAACAGGTTTACCAGGTAATCGCGCCTGCGGATATGTGCCAGCTCGTGTATTAAAATCGCTTCTACTTCATCGGCTGTTAAGGAATTGATTAGCCCAATCGGGATAAGTACTACAGGTTTTAAATGGCCGATCACCATAGGCACTTTTGCAATGCCCGATTCCATTAACCTAACGACTTGTTTTATATGCAATTGTTCGGATAGTTGCGAAAGTCTGTTTTCCCAATCTTTACCAACTGCAAAAACACTTGTACGCTTTAAATGATATACGCCATGCAAGCCAACAGCCATCTGTACGCTTTTAGCGCAGATAATTAAAAACCATATTAAAACGATAACATTATAATGCGTGTTTAAATAGTTGAAAACTGTTTCCGTAAGCCCTTCTTTTGCCCGTTGCTGAATAGCGGGTGCGGTTATTGTATGTGTTATAACCGGCGCAGTACCCGGGGTATTTATAACATAAGCTGCCGTGTTACCATGCGACTGCTGCATTTGAAGAATAAAAGTAAACACCACACCGCCGGCAAATAATGCAAGGGCGCCTATGAGCAGGTTATACCTGTAAGCGGCGCTGGCTTTTTTTGTAAAGATGATGATGGCACCGGCTATTACAGCAAGCAAAACGCCCTGCCATAGTGAGTGCATTAATGTGTTGCAAAATGCTTTTATGATATGATCGCTTATTAGCGAATTTGCTGTTGAGGTTTCCATAACAGTCGGGTTTATTTTTATTGGATATTATTCTTTTTCCAGTTTATTCAGCATTTCTTTTATTGCCTTCAAATCTTCTTCTGACGTTTTTTTGTTGCCCAGCAGTTGCATTACCAATTTGCTTGCCGAGCCTTTATACATCGAATCCACAAATTTATCAAGCAGGTGTTCTTTGGTTTTTTGTTCGTCTTCAGCAACCAGGTAGATGTGTTTCATCTGGCTTTCGTCGCGGGCAAGAATGCCTTTGTCGGCCATGATCTGCATCAGTTTAAGGGTAGTGGTGTAATTTACATCCTTTTGTTTCAGCAGTTCGTTGTTTACTTCGCGTACTGTTGATGGTCCTTTTTCCCACAAAACCTGTAGTATTTCAAGTTCCGATTTGGTTGGCTCCAGTTGTTTATTTTGATCTTTTATATTCATCACGAATCAAAGGTAGAAAAAGTTTCGTACGAAACAAATATTATGTAAAATATTTTTATCTTGTCAAAATCCGGGAAGGTTTTTTCCGGTTTTATAATGAAAAAAACAGTTTTACTTTTCCTTCTTATTTGCTTCGGTTGTGCGCACCGGGTTAAAGCGCCTGTTGGGCATATCAGCCTCATTAACAATAATAATTCGGTTAAATTTTCCGGGCTTGACCCGGCAATAACGGGGGAGATAGGCCGGGATACCGCAACAGATATATGGCAAAACTTGTTACCTGTTTACCGTATGCCCGCTGATACGGATATGAAAGATTATCAGCCAATCCAGCATGGCCGGTACCAATTAAAGGATAGTTCGGTGGTTTTTATACCCGATACGCCATTTACAAAAGGGCACACTTATTTTATGCGTTATTATAAATTTGAAGGCGGCGATGATACCTGGGAAATTATAAAAGGCAACAAAAAACTTCGTGGGTTAAAGTATGTTGATTTGGTTTTTAAGGACTGACATCATGATGCCGGACAATAAAAATTTGTCATTGCGAGGAGGAACGACGAAGCAACCGCGAACTTTGCAATACAGTCAAGCAGCGCGTTAATGCATAGTTCGCGATTGCCGCGCCTCGCTCGCAATGACAAGTCTTTCAAATGACTATCAGCCTACTCATACACCGCTTTCCCAAGCAAATGTGAGCAAAGCTGGACGGCGCTTGCAAAAGCATCTTCATGAAAGCCATATTTAAAATAGCTGCCGCAAAAATATATGGGGCCGGTTTCGTTTAGTTTGTGTAGTTCAGCCTGAGCGTTTATGGCGGGTACATCAAATAACGGGTGTTCATAATCCAATTCTTTGATGATCTTCTTCGGATCGATATTATCATGCGGATTTATCGAAACAAAATAATCTCTCTTATCCGATACCTGTTGCAGGCGGTTCATCCAGTAAATGGTGGTTGGCGTTAGTTTGCCATCCTGCATTTTTATGCTGTAGTTCCAGCTGCTCCAGGCCAGTTTGGCTTTTGGCATAATGCTGTTATCGGTATGTAAAACAGCTTTGTTGTATTGGTATTTGAAGTTTGACAGCAGCATTTGTTCATCAGCTGTCGGCGTTTCCAGCATTGCTAATGCCTGGTCGCCGTGAGCCGCGATGATCACATTATCAAATACTTCCTGCGTGCCATCCGATGCATGAACGGTAACTTTTCCATTTTCGCGCACTACTTTTATGGCCTTGCGGTTGGTTGTTATGCGGTCTTTAAACGGTTTTATCAGTATTTCGCGGTACGATTGGCTGCCGTTTATCAGTGTATACCATTGGTGCTGGGTATCCAAACCTAAAAAGCCATGGTTTAGAAAAAACCTGATCAGCGTTACCGCCGGGAAATCAAGCATCTGCTCCATCGGTGTCGACCATACCGCCGAACTCATGGGCACCAGGTATTTCCATAGCATATCCTCGCCAAAGCCAAACTCCTTAACATATTCACCGATTGAATAATTAGCATACTTTGGGTCGTCTAATATCTTTACGCTTTCCTTATTAAAACGACCGATTTGGTTCAGCATTTTAATATAATTAAGGTTAAATATATTCCTGCGCTGTGCAAAAAGGTGGTTAACGCTTGATCCGCTATATTCCAGCCCGCTGGGCAAATGCTGCACGCTAAACGACATATCGGTTTTTTTAACCGGCGCTTTTATCTCATCAAACAGCCTGCATAAATTAGGATAAGTTTTAAAGTTGAAAACCATAAAACCGGTATCGATATAAACAGGTTTGCCATCTTCATCAATGGTAACAGTATTGGTATGGCCGCCCACATAATCGTTTTGCTCGTAGATGGTAAGGCCGGTATGCTTGTGCAAAAAGTGAGCACAGCCCATGCCTGCTATTCCTGTCCCGATTATGGCCGTTTTGTGCATGTTATTGAGTGATGGTATTTAAAAAAGTTTCAACTGCGTAAGTGGATAGCTGCCCACCCGGGCCGTTTAAATTATAATCAAAGCCATGCGTAGCCCAGGGTACTTTTAACAAGTAATGCTTTATTTCGTTTCGCTGTAGTTTTTCGTTCAGGCGGCGACTGTGTTCAGGCGAAACCAGTACATCATTGTCGCCATGGATGATTAGGGTCGGCACTGATTGTTTGTCCACAAATTCAATCGGCGAGCAGTTAAAATATTTTTGAGGTACTTGTTTGTAAGTGCCCCCGATATAATCGCTCATTACTTTTCTTGAATCCATTATCAAGGGGTTTGAAGGGACGGAGTACCCCCAAACCACATCTGCCGGCCCGTAAAAATCAATTACACCTTTTAAACCTGGTTCATGTATGGTATAAGCGGCCAGTAAGGCTATCTGCGCACCGGCTGAGCGGCCAAGCAACACAAATTTGTTGGTATCAATGTATAGTTCGGCAGCATGTTGTTTAAGGTAAGCAATGGCAGCCTGTACATCTTCCACCGGCGCCGGTGTTTGCCATTTTGGCGCCATCCGGTAATTTATGGCCACCACATTATACCCTTTTGCCGCCAGGTAGCTGTTCAGTTCGGGCAGTTGTTTGCTATCACCGCCCGCCCACGAGCCGCCGTGTACAACAATTACACATGGTTTTAAGTCGGCAATTTGTGAAGGGTAAAAATCAAGGTTAAGCGATGTATCGGTATATTTTACATAAGTTAAAGTGCGGTAGGGGATATCCTTTGTACCCGTAAATAATTTTATTGCGCTAAAAGGTGAATCGTTATTTGGTGCAGCACAAAATGCACTTGACATACCTGCTTTTAAATCTTTTGCTACCCAATAGGCCCTTAAAATTGGCGAAAGAAAGATCAGTATGGTAATAATGCCCAAAACAGTGCCGGCCAGCTGATATTTTTGCACCCATATACCTGTAATAGTAAGCAACGTGGTGATTCCCGCAAATATGAGCGGAAACTCAGTTACCCCGATAGCCAGCAGCCATAAATGATATTCCGGCGCTTTTGAAAAGCTTAAAAGGGAGATAAGGAAGAATATCAGGATAAGATAGAAACGGATCATATGCTCGTTTTGTGAAATAAATAATGACTGACAATCCATTCGTTGCCTTTGTTGTAGTTCCATAATTCGGCGCAGGCCATATAAAACAGGCGCCAGTAAACCCACCACTTTAGCGCATCGGCTTTGCCGTAGGTTGCCTCGAACAGCGGCATGATCTCTGCCTTGTGCTTATCCATATTTTGCAGCCACGCTTCGGACGTTTTGCCATAATGGGTGCCGTTTACGTGCCAGTGTTTTTCAACCACCAGGTCATCATTAAAATAAAATAGCAGGTCGTCACTTGGCATTATGCCGCCCGTGAAAAAGTATTTGCTCATCCAATCGGTTTCATCTTTTACCTCGAAAAGGTAAGCATATTCCTTATGGGTAAAAATATGGATAAATACTTTGCCTTCCGGCTTTAAGCATGACGCCACCTTTTTCATCAGCAAAGTATAATTGCGCATATGCTCAAACATCTCTACCGAAACCACGCGGTCAAACTGCTCATCGATAGTAAAAGTGTTCATATCTGCGGTAATAACTGTTAAGTTTTTAATGCCGCGCTGTTTGGCCTGCTCATCAATATGTAGTTTTTGTGTGCGGGAATTTGACACTACCTTAAAAGTGCTTTTTGGATATTTGGCTGCTATATAAAGCGATAATGAACCCCAGCCACAGCCCAGTTCCAAAACATGCTGACTGTTTTGCAGTTCGGCGCGCTGGCAGGTAAGCTCCAGCATATCATCTTCTGAAGCATCAATATTAGTAACACCCGGTTTCCAGTAGCCACTGGAATATTTCAGGTTTTTGCCGAGGCAGTACTGGTAAAATTGGGTAGGCACTTCGTAATGCTGCGTATTGGCATCGGCAGTATTAACGGCGATGGGTGATGCTTTTAACTGATCTATCAAAGCCATTAAATGTGCCTGCTGTGCCTCAACATCGCCTTTGTTTTCATCATCAAGGCGTTGTTTTAATAATTTACGTATGCCCTGCCGAAGTAAAAAATCCGGGACTCTATTTTGTTCTATCAGTTTATCGTACCACATGTAAGATTGTTGAATATTTGAGGCTTTGTTGTTTTAATTTTTAGAAGTTTACGTTTTTTTGGTGGGATTGGATTGTGAAGGGTGCGATTTTATGTTTTTAAGGTAATTACATTGTATTTAAAGGTAACGAAAAATCTATTTTTACCCTCTTTCCGCCGAAGGCGAAGAGAGGGTCAGCAAGCGAAGCGATGCTGGGGTGAGTCAACCCGCCATGCATTGGCGCCAATGTCGCTCGTATAGTTTACTCACCCGGTCTTTGCTTCGCCCGACCACCCTCTCTATGGCAGGCCATAAAGAGGGGAAGAAAACTAAGGTGGTGAAGAAAATTAACCCTTTTTTAACCAGGGCACAAAAACGCTTACCCGTTTCTGGTAAGCCCTGAATGCATCCCCTTTTGTTCGTATCGATTGTTCCTCTGTCATTGGTATGCCGGTAACTTTTAACAGCAAATATAATATGATAGCAGGGCTGATTATAGCTATGTATCCATAACGCGACCCAAGGGCAAAAACAAAGTACGATACCCATATCAGCCATTCAAAAAAATAATTGGGGTGCCTGGAATAGCCCCAAAGGCCAATATCGCAAACTTTGCCTTTATTTGCCGGGTTCTTCTTAAAGGCGGCAAGCTGTGCGTCGGCAATAGCTTCTCCTGATACACTTATCAGCCATAAAGCTGCACCTGCATATTCAAAAATATTCAGTTGGGGCGCGGTATTCATCGTTATAATAAAAAATGGAATGGCCAGCAACACGTTCGACAACGCCTGCATTTGAAAAAAGAAAGCCATTTTTACTTCTGCATTTTTGCCCCATTCCTTTCGTATTTGCGCATACCGCGGCTCTTCCTGGCGCAGGTACTTCAATACCCTTACGGCCAGGTGGGTGCCCAAACGTCCGCCGGCGATGATCACCATGGCGCAAATGAGCAGCTTGCGGGTTTCAAAACCAGGCGCAAACAGCAGCAAGATGATGGCAATCACCGGGAAATTGTACGACCAGAATATATCAACCACGCCTGCATTTTTTATTTTATACGCCCACACCCATACAAAAAACATAATAACGCAGCATGCAATGAGCGAATAGCCCACTAATGCATAAATTGAACTGTTATCCATTTTGTTTAACTGAAATCAGCAATGCAATGATAAAGATGAAAAAAAACGTTTTTCGTACGTTAATCTACGGAAAATTAGTGAGAGGTAGTTTTACAGATATAAAAATTAATTACCAGGATAATTGTAAAATTCAATGATATGGAATATTTATCTTAGTTTTAAATAAACCGCCACGCCATGAATAAACTTATCTATTGTTTTATCATTCTTCTTTCGTTGCCCATTTTTTCAAACGCGCAGGATACTTCTAAAACGGGAAACAAGCATGGCTGGCAAATTATCACAGCCCAGGGCGCACCCGAAAAAAGAGAAGATTGCACCTTTGTTGAAGTACAGGGGCTTTTCTACCTCATCGGCGGTAGGGGCATAAAGCCCGTAGATGTTTTCGATCCTGCAACGAATAGCTGGCAGGCGAAAAGCAAATCACAGATCGAAATAAACCATTTCCAGGCAGTGGCTATTAAAAATATCATTTATGTTGTTGGTGCGATGAACGGCGGCTATCCGCACGAAAAGCCGATTGAAAATATTTATACCTACAACACTCAGGCAGACGAATGGCAAAAAGGCCCCGAAATGCCAGCAGGCAGGTTACGTGGCTCGGGCGGCTGTGTTGTTTATAAAGGTAAAATATACCTGATTAGTGGTATACAGGACGGTCATTACGATGGCACCATGAACTGGATGGATGAGTTTGACCCGACTACAGGCAAATGGCGTACCATGCCAGATGTTCCGCATGCGCGGGATCATTTTAATGCGGTGCTCATAGGGCATAAGCTTTACTTAGCGGGCGGCAGGCGTACATCTGCCAAAACAAAACAGGTTATTCAAATGACCGTGCCCGAGATTGACGTGTTCGACTTTAAAAAGGAAACCTGGGAAACTTTGCCGGCAAACCAACGTCTGCCAACCATGAGGGCAGGCTGTACAGCCGTTAATTATAGGGGAATGCTGGTAGTGATAGGTGGCGAAAGTGCCGCACAAAAAGAATCGCACCAGGACGTAGAAGCCTTTGATACCAAAAACGGCGCCTGGATAAAATTACCCAACCTTGTAACCGGAAGGCATGATACCGGTGCTTTGACCTATAAAAACCGCATCTACATCGCAGCCGGCTCAGCAAATCGGGGCGGAGGGCCCGATCAAAACACTATTGAAGTGCTGAGTCAATAAAGCATTTTATCTGTAATTTTTTTGTTTGGAAAATATTTTTGTAAAAATATTTTCCAATATCCAAATGGAAAATTATATTTACGAAATATTTTCCAATGGCTTTATGAGAGAGAAAATTATTGAAACATCGTTACAGGAATTTTTAAAACACGGCATCCGAAAAATGACTATGCAAAAATTAGTTGTACCGCTGGGTATTTCTACAAAAACTATGTACAAGTACTTTAGTAATAAGGAAGAGCTATTGGAAGAATGCCTGATCATTCACTATAAAGAAACAGACAAAAAGTTATTAGAGATAAAGGATAGTTCGCCAAATATGGTTGTTGTGCTTTGCTCTGTATTCGATAAATCAATGGAACTGGACTTTGGGACAAACCATTTGTTTTATCATGACCTGAACTACTATTATCCGGAATTGCAGGACAAAGCAATCAAACTTTATAGTAGAAAAGCTGGTGAAATATTGACTGGTATTATAGAAAAAGGAATTTTGGATGGTGATTTCCAGGGCCATCTGCAAGCTCCGATTATTTTGACGGCAATTGGGGTTCTTTACAGATCTGTAACCCGTAATGAAGCATATAAAATGTTCAAGGTAAAGCCGTCCGAATTGATCAAACACACCACCGATGTTTATTTAAGAGGTATTTGCACCTTAAAAGGATTACTAATTTTCAATCAACATAAGGGTCTCATTTAATTAAATATAAAATCATGCGCGCCATCTTTACAGTTCTTCTTCTCCTCACAGGGTTTTTATCAGTTAAAGGCCAATCAACAGATTCACTTTATCTTATGCCAAGGCCACAATCGGTCAGGCTCCAAAATGGTAAATTTATGTTCACGCCTCAATTTACCATAGGAGTTAACGGGCCCGTAAGCGAAAAATTGATTGCCGCCGTTAACCGGTTTTACCTGCAACTTGGCAAACGTACAGGAATTTATTTCCCGCAAGAGTACATTACTGCTACTGATAATAATGCTGAGGCTCAGCTGTCCGTTCGCTTCAGTAAGACGGTATTACCGGAGATCGGGGTGGACGAGAGTTATACGCTGGGGGTATCATCATCCAAAATTGTATTAATCGCAACTACCGATATTGGCGCTATGCGCGGGCTTGAAACTTTGTATCAATTGGTAACTCCATCCGGAACCGGGTTTTATTGCCCGGATGTAAATATCTCGGATTCTCCGCGTTTTAAATGGCGCGGATTAATGATAGATGTAGCCCGGCATTTCATAACATTCGAAGTTTTAAAAAGAAATATCGATGCGATGGCTATAGTAAAGATGAACGTGCTGCACCTGCACCTTTCAGACGACGAAGGGTTTAGGGTTGAGTCGAAAATATATCCAAAATTGCAACAATTTGGTTCAAACGGACTGTATTATACACAGGAACAAATTAAGGAACTGGTGCGCTATGCGCATGACCGGGGAATTATTATCGTCCCTGAATTTGACCTTCCGGGCCACAGCACCAGCATCCTGGCTGCTTATCCTTTTTTGGCAAGCTACCCGTCAAATTATAAACCGGCAAGACGGTTCAATATGGATACGATAAAGAATTTGAACCTGATGACGGTTATGCAGCTGATCAATACAATACCAACGCCAACTATTGATCCTGCAAAAGAGAGTACTTATACTTTTTTTGACAACTTTTTTAAAGAAATGAGCGGCCTGTTCCCCGATGCTTACCTGCACATAGGCGCAGATGAAAACAACGGTGTAGCCTGGAAGCAAAACCCTGCTATAGTTGCGTTTATGAAGGCGAAGGAATTAAAAACCACAGATGACCTGCAGGCTTACTTTGTTAAACGGCTGCATGACATCGCTAAAAAATATAACAAAAGGATAATTGGCTGGGAAGAAGCCTTTAATCCGTCGGTACCGCAGGATATGATTGTACAAAAATGGAAACCGGCGGCGGCTACTGATACGCTGATAAAAAGCATTATTAAGCATAACAACCAGGTGATCGTTTCTACAGGTTTTTACCTGGACATGTATTTCCCGGCTTATATTCATTATTTAAATGAGCCGATTTCGGCCAATATACCCCTCGCTGATGCTGAAAAAGGGATTCTTGGCGCTGAAGCTGCTATGTGGAGCGAGTCAGTGAATGATGGAAATGAAGAAATCCGCGTATGGCCAAGGACGGGGGCAGTTGCTGAAAGGTTATGGTCGGCCGCCAATACGAAAGATGTGGATGATATGTATCGGCGCCTTTGGATGCTTGATTTTGAGCTGAACGACTGCGCCATAGAAGAAAACACAAATTATATGAAAATACTTGCCCGTTGGGTAAACGACGAAGACCTTACCCCGGTGCGCACACTGACCAGTGTTTATACACAGGTGAAAGGATATAAACGGTTGATGGCAGCCGTATTAACGCCGGGAGAGGTTCATCCAAAAACTAACCTTTCATCGCCGATGGTAAATATCGCCGATGCTGTGCATACAGATTCTGAGACAGGCTGGTATTTCAGAAAATTGGTGGCATCGTACTTAGATAAACATAATGCGGCGGACCTGGAACAGCTAAAAGCACAATTGCAGCGCTGGCAAAATAATAAGGTCCGATTCAATTCCCTGGCGGTAAACTCCCCCTATTTACAGCAAATAAGTGATTTGTCCGACCATCTATCCAGTGCGGCGACAATAGGGTTGGCGGCGCTAAATGGTGATGGTAATAAGGATGAGCAATTAAAACAATTGCAGCAAATGGAGAAGCCATCGCACGAGGTTCAATTAGCCATACTGGCCGAAATTGAGGCGTTGGTTACAGGTAAACTTAATCCGGTGCCTGCGTCCTATCCAATGTTTTAATACGTGGAATTTAATGTTGTTTAGTTTAGTATAATAGCCTTAGCAGGCTCTAAGGTCGGTAGAAAAAACGATGCATTGCAATTTTGTGGCAGTTAAGTTCTTTTAACACAACTGATCACATCAAAAAAGGCTTAATTCATATTCTATCGACCTTTTACACGAAAGTGTATTTTTAAGAGATCATTTTATTTGCAAAGCAACCGGGATAGTATTCCCCACAAAAAAACCGGACGCCCAAATTGAGCGCCCGGTCAGAGTTGATTTATATAAGGGATCTTTTAAACTAAGTTGCTTTTAATATAAGTGATGCTTTTCGTAATACTGTCGAAAGGACTGCCTGGGCAAATATCCTGCTCAACAAAAAAGTATTTTAAACCTGCTTTGCCTGCATGTTTAAATATGTTTTTGAAATCGATGATGCCATTGCCAACTTCGGTGAACATTTGTTTTGGCGTATTGTCCATATCTTTCAAATGCCATAGCGGGAAACGCCCGGGATGCTCATTAATTAAAGCAATTGGGTCCTGCTTCGCTTTGGTTACCCAATACATATCCATTTCCATTTTTACCAGGTCTTTATCGGTATTGGCAAGTAATGTTTCGTAAGGATATTTACCGTCTTCCTGTATAAATTCAAAATCGTGGTTGTGGTAACAAAGTTGTATGCCTGCTTTTTTACACACTTCACCGGCTTTGTTTAAATCGCCGCCTATTTTTTTATAATGTTCAAGGGTACCGCGTTCGGCAGGGGATAGCCATGCGCATATCATATATTTAATGCCGAGGGCTGCCGCATCATCAACAGCTTTACTCCAATCATTTAATATGGTGCCTTTCATATCTGCACCATCTTCGCCTAAACGGTAATGGCTGCTTGGCATAATAAGGCCGTTATCTTTTAAAACTTTCGCGAAATCACCGCCGCTCATACCGTAAAACATTTCGTTGCCGGTATAGGTTGCGCCCTCAACAGAGTTATAGCCTATCTGGGCAACTTTTGCTAAGGTGCCTGCGGGGTCTTTTGACATCGCATCGCGCACGGTGTACAATTGGAGCCCGATATATTTTTTGTCGTACGCAAATAAACGCGGTGCAACTAATAACCCGGCAGAAAGCACAGCCGAAGTTTTGAGAAAGGAACGTCTGTTGGTCATAAAATTTATAATTGGTGATTGTAAATATAGTGTATAATTGACACCAAACAAATAGTAACTTTATTTTTACAAAATTTAAACTGTAAGCAAGCAACAGTATTAAAGCGCAGATAAAAAATAGCCGAATGTTAAAAATAGTTAAAAGCAACTTCTTATATACTATTTCTCACCTGATTTTCATTTAGCTGCCTATTTTAGTTACAAAACCAACCTTTCAAAAAAAATGTCGAAAATAAAATTTGCAACGATTTTATGCCTGGCGCTTAGTTTGCCCGGCGTGCGCAGTTTATATGCACAATCGGAATATGGTATGGCAACGGTACGCGTAATGGAGCCTGCAAATAATTTGTATGGCACTCCTATAGCTTCGATAGGCGCAAGTTTGGGCTACGGAAAAACTTTTAACGATAGCCATTGGGGTGCTGAATATACCGCCTTTGCCGATGACCTGAACTCGCGTTTTGACTTTGCGACCGATAAATACCTTACGGCTACTACAATTATTGGCGGCCTTGCAATAACCTCAACTTATTGCATCAATCCCAAAAACAAATTCGTCTGGGTGTCTGGCGGCTTATCTGTTAAGGCCGGGTATAATTGGGGTAATACGGATGTTTATTTATCAGGAACGGACGGCGCCAAAGACGAAAACCTTGAAAACAAAACGGCAAACGGCGGCTTTACCGTTGCCCTTGCGCCTAAAATTATGATTGCCTTTAAAACTGCAAATGCTAACATACTTGGCCTTGAGTTTGGCTACGACACGTCAAGCTTTGGGACCGGTGCAAGCAAGATTAAATCAGCATATTATAACCCGCCGGACTACAATTCGGGGTACCTGTTTGTTGGTATATTCCTAAGGTTGCCCAACTAAATTTGCGAGCAGGCTACGGGGGTTAACATGGTTGACGTGATCTTTGATACCAGTTTAGCATCGGCATAGTCGGGTATGGCGCTGATTTTTTTCCATTCGGGGTCGCTGCCGAAAGCCTTCCAGTGGCTGTCATGACTGATCGTATCGTCAAAAGTTATCATATAAATAAGGTTCGGCCTAAGTTCACCTATCAGCGTTTCGCCAAAAAATACGGGGTTAAAGCCAAGCCGTTTAAAAATATCTATTTCGCCGGCATCGTTAAACATTTCCAGTTTCTTTTTCCCGGCGCTTTCGCTGGCATGTTCATACCTGCGCAACTCAAATATCCGTGGTTTTTGTTCGGGCGCTTGTAATTTGGGGGCATGGGCAAAAGCATGCAGCAGCGAACTTTCGATACGCTCATAAGCTGGTTCGGTAGCGGGGGCGTTTAAATAAGGCATAGCGGCTTCAAGGTAAACTTTGTCACTGGCCAGCTTATCCTGTACGGTTAAAAAATCATCCCACGAGCTATAAGGGATAAGTGCATACAGTTTGGTTTGGCCCGCAGGTTTTAGGTCGGTAAATACGCCAATATTGTTGTTACCTATGCGGTTTAAAGCCGGGATAGCCGCATCTTTGAAATAAGCCTCAACCAGCTTTTGCTGCTTTTCATTTTTTAGGGTGTAAACCCTAAGCTCATAAAACTCGCGCCCGCTATTTTTGAAAGCTTTGGATGCCATACTGATTTGCAGCGCTAAGGCCCCTGCTGCGCCTGTTAATATTGATGCTTTTACAAATGAACGCCTTTTCATGGTGAGATTTTTAATTGATATGAAATTAGATGGATACCGGTTATAAAACTACGATAATGTTTAGGAAATAGAATAACCAGGAGGAAATGAACATCGAATTGCGGTGTCAGCCATTGTAACCAAACTTTTAATACCTTTACCCTTAGCATAAAGCTATGCGCTCAAAATATAAAACATGGATACCATCAAAGACCTCAGGCTTGCCGTTTTAATAGATGCCGATAATGTGCCCTATGCCAACGTGAAACAGATGTTTGAGGAAATAGCAAAGTATGGTACCCCAACTTTTAAAAGAATTTATGCCGACTGGACCAAGCCTACAGTTTCGGGCTGGAAAACGGTTTTGCTTGAAAATGCTATTACGCCCATACAGCAATACAGCTATTCCACGGGTAAAAACTCCAGCGACAGTGCGATGATCATCGATGCGATGGATATTTTATATTCGGGCAAGGTGGATGGCTTTTGTATAGTATCAAGTGATAGTGATTTTACCCGGCTTGCTATCAGGCTGCGCGAAGCGGGGATGAAAGTGATAGGTATCGGCGAGAAAAAAACACTGGTGCCATTTATAACAGCGTGCGATAAATTTATTTATATAGAGATTTTAAAGGTTGAAGAAACGGTAACTGATGAGGAGCGGAAATCCCGGCCCTCAAAAAGGAGGGGGACAAAGAAAGCTGTGCCTTTGGATAAAGTTGGCCAGGAACTGGTGAAGCTGTTGCGTGATAGTATTACCGATATTGCCGACGAAAATGGCTGGGCCCACTTAGGCAATTTAGGTTCGCAGATTTTAAAAAAGAAACCTGATTTCGACTCGAGGAACTATGGTTATCCTAAAATGCTCCCGCTGATAAAAAGCCTGAACAAATTTGATTTTGATGAAAGGGAATCAGGTCGGGGAAACATGAAACATGTTTGGGTAAAAATAAAGTAAGATCGTTATAAAACTCCATTAAATCCCATTTTCAGGCACCGGGATTTCTTTAGCTATTTTGTTTTTAGCTAAATAAGCCTTTGCCCTAACCCGCCGGAATAGTTTCCATTTTCTTTTATCTTTAAAAAAGAAACGTTTCGTTGCGCTGAAGATCAAATAGACTATTACCGGGGCTGCCAAAATATCAATAGTATAATGGATATGTTGTATCAGGAGCAAAATAGCTATAGCCACAACAGCCAGCAGGCCTATTAATCTGTCTGTTTTTCTTCGCAGGCATAAAAATATAGTCATTAACGTGGCGGTATGTCCTGAAAAAAACAGGTCTTTTGTAATATTGGCTTCCCCATAAAAAACGCCGCTCAGTGGGTCTGATAATGGTATCAATCCTATCGGCGGCGACAGCGGAACGAGAATGATACAGATGACACGGGCAATAGTAACAAACGCCAAGGTAAAACAATAGGTTATTAGAATTGAAGGGTCATGCAAGCAGCGGTAAAGGATCAGCAGGATCATCCCCCATATAACGGCGAAAATTAACACTGATACATTATGAGGCGGAATTTGTGCTAAAAGCAAATCATTTAATACCACGCCATTTCTCTTTTCGATATAATTAAAAAAATAGGGAAGCACCCCAAAAAAAACCGGGAATAGTAAAATGATGAAAATCAGGTGCCTGCGCTTAACGGGCGAACTCCAGGCCGTCATCCCGACATTATCAAGCTTTGAGGTATGTTTTTTAGAAGTCACGATACAAATATAGTTATATAACGCAACAAAATTGCGTTTATCGTGC
>JABDCF010000083.1 GCA_013288235.1 Bacteroidota bacterium
AATATACGTGGCCAATTCAGGTGGATTGGATTATCCTAACTATGATAACACGGTATCAATTATTAATTTAAGTACGCTTACCGTAACTAAAACATTAACTGTTGTGGTAAACCCGCAAAACGTTGTGGCCGATAATAATGGCAATGTTTATGTGCTGTCGGCAGGTGACTACGCGAGCGTTCCATCAAGCCTGGCGGTTATTGATGACAACGCCGACGTAGTAAAAACGCAAACCAATTTTGATGGCAGCAACATGGCCATACAGGGTAATAATATCTATTTTATTACCTCCGCAGGTAAAATTGAGGTTTACAATGCATTAACACAATCGGTGAGCAACTCAAGTTTTATTACCGATGGTACTGCCGTTACAACACCGTATTGCGTAGCTGCTGATGGCACCACCGGCGAAGTATTTGTTACCGATGCAAAAGATTATTCGTCAAACGGTACTTTATATGCCTTTGATAAAACAGGTAAAAAGGAATATTCTGTTACTGTTGGCATAAACCCCGGGAAGATTGCTTTTTTGAAAAATTAAAAGAACCTTTTAAATTCGTTTTATTTAAAAGGATAAATACTTAATTTTACTCAATATTTTAAATCTATGTCATTACAAAAAATTAATACCCGCACCATCGTACTTATCCTGATGATAGTTGGGGCGGCCGCTATGAGGCTGGTGAGTTATAAATTCCCATACATATTAAGCAACTTTACACCGGTAGGGGCTATTGCGCTATTTGGGGGTGCATATTTTACAGATAAGTGGAAAGCTTACCTTGTAGTATTGCTTACGCTGTTTGCAAGCGATATACTGATCAATTATTTATATACATCCAAATGGGTGTTATGGTACGGCGGGTCGTTTTGGGTTTATTTAACCTTTGGGATCATGGTGTTTATTGGCAGCCTGATTAAAAAAGCAAATGTGGCTAACGTTGCTATCGCATCATTGGCTTCTGTTTGCGCACACTGGCTGATAATCGATATGCCCTGGATATATGGCTCACTTTATCCGCATACTTTAGCAGGCTACGGACAATCGCTGGTTGCCGCTATTCCATTCGAACGTAATATGGTGTTAGGCGATATTGTATTTTGTGCAATACTATTCGGCAGTTTTGAACTGGCCAAAAGCAAATACACCTTTTTACGCAGCCAAAGAGAATTGGCTGTTTAACATAATAAATTTTATTGAAAAGCGGCCTGTGTTTTTCAGGCCGCTTTTTTTATGGGATGATATTTTATGTAGAGACGCAATACTTTGCGTCTCTGGTAATGTTTAAGAGATTAAAAAACGATTCTGTTGCAAAATTCAGAGACACAAAGTATTGTGTCTCTACGAAAATAAAACATATGAAAAAAATTGTTGTACTCACCGGCGCCGGCATCAGCGCTGAAAGCGGGTTGAAAACCTTTCGTGATAGCGATGGCTTATGGGAAGGCTATAACATTGAGGATGTAGCCACACCCGAAGCCTGGCATCGTAACCCTAAGCTGGTGCAGGACTTTTATAACGAGCGTCGCAAAAATGTGCTTGATGCCAAACCCAATGCCGCACATTATGCCCTGGCCAAACTGGAAGAAAAATATGATGTAACCATCATCACCCAAAATATTGATGACCTGCACGAAAGGGGAGGCTCAGCCAAAGTGGTACACCTGCATGGCGTGATCACCCGCTCACAATCCAGCAAAAATCCAGCGCTTACTTACCCGATTGATGGCTGGGAGATAAAAATGGGAGAGGTGTGCGAATTAGGGTCACAATTGCGTGCCCACGTAGTTTGGTTTGGCGAAGCTGTACCGATGATAGAGACCGCTGCTGAAATTTGTGAGCAAGCTGATATTTTTATTTTAGTGGGATCGTCATTAGCTGTTTATCCGGCGGCCGGCCTGGTTAATTATGTGCCACGAAGCGTTACCAAATATATTATCGATCCCAAAATACCGCAATTAAGCCATCGCGATCATTTTATAAAGATAGAAGAGAAGGCAAGTGTGGGGGTGCCGGAGTTAGTCGCCCAACTAATGACCGCTGATTTTAATGATTAAAAGATTTCGCTGATCCTTTATAAAGTTGATCTGCCGGCCTAAAAATATATTCCCATATAAAAATCAAAAATCAACGAAATCCCCAAATCAAATGAATCAACGGTGCATGACCGCTGATTAACGTTGATTTTTTTGATTACACTGATTTTTATTTCAATAATTAATATAAACTATGCCTGTGTTACAATCAACGAAATCTTCTAATCAAATGAATCAACGGGGCATGACCGCTGATTAACGTTGATTTTTTTGATTACACTGATTTTATTTAACAACAATCGAAACCATCTCGAAAACCGAATCAGCGAAATCATTTAATCATTCAAATCAGCGGTGTAACGTTGATTTTTTTGATTACACTGATTTTTATTTCTTACAATCCAAATTATTAAAAAAATGTTATCAACGGAATCATTTAATCATTCAAATCAACGGTGCATATTTAACTGGAGTGGCGGCAAAGACAGCTCCCTTGCCCTTTACCATTGTCTCAAAAATCCTGAGCTGGATATCAAATACCTTGTCACCACTGTTAACGATGCTGTTGACCGGATATCAATGCATGGCGTACGTACGGAGCTCTTAATTCAGCAGGCTGAAAGCATTGGCATACCATTGTACCAGATCCGCCTGCCCGAGATGCCGGGCATGGAAGCTTATGACAACATCATGCGCCGGCATTTGGAACATTTCAGAAGTGAAGGTATAACACATTCTATTTTTGGCGATATATTTTTAGAAGACCTTAAAAAGTACCGCGACAACCGCCTGGCTGAAATTGGCATGACAGGCATCTACCCTTTATGGAAACGCGATACCCACGAACTGATCGATGAATTTTTTGAGTTGGGATTTGGAACAGTGATTGCCTGCACGCAGGAACGTTTGGAACGGATAGTAGGGAAGGAGATCACTCCCGAACTGATCATGTCGTTGCCGGAGGATGTTGATGTTTGCGGCGAGAACGGCGAGTTCCACACCTTCGCATTTAAAGGTCCCATCTTTTCAAAAGAGATAAAATACAAAACAGGAGAGAAGGTTTTTAAAGAATACAAAGCCCCTCAAAATGCCAATGATACTTGCGTTTCTGATGCCACTAAAAAATTAGCCGGTTTTTGGTATTGTGACCTGATTCCGGCCTAACCTCCCATATATTTGGCGTTTTTTAGCAACAAAATATAATTTGGCAGCACTTTTTAAATGATTATAAATATTTGTAAATCAATTTATTAAATTGAAATTATAGCCGGAATGATTGAAGGTCCTTGTCGAAAAGACCGGAAAAATACATCAAAATGCCAAATAAAATTTTGATGCGTGATTTTCGGCCAAATAAAACGCTATCCATCAGTGAATTACAAATAACAACGAAACTAATAATTGTACCTATTGTACGATTCGCGAAAATCCTTCCGCATCTCGTGAAAGCGGGCTGAAACAGTTTTTAAAAATTCTTCGTCCAGTAATTCAAATACACTGTTTACGCCGTCGAGTAAATCGGCTTCGGCAATTTTGTAGGTTTGTTCGAGGTTACCCTGCTCTATCTTCACAATAAACTTATGGTTCATGTTCAGGATGGATATTTTAAATTCGGGGTGGGGTAGTTCGGCGATGATTCTCATGTTGTTTTTTTCTTTTTGTCATGCTGAACAAAGTGAGGCATCTTCTGCGCCACGCATGTAGGTTTTAGGCGGGCACTTCGCTTTGCTCAGGATGGCAAACTTATTCTTTACCATTCAGCCCCTAAATAAAAGATTAATTATGAGATTTGCCTTATTTACTTTCAAAACAGCATCGTTACTTTTGTAGAATGGCAGAGGATTTAAATATAACCACATCAACAGATAAAGCGGAGCAATATCAATCACTAATACCGCAAATTGAAGCCCTTCTTTATGGCGAGCCTGACCTGGTGGCCAACCTTGCTAATATAACAGCAGCTTTAAAAGAGCAGTTCAAATGGTTTTGGGTAGGGTTTTATTTGGTGAAAGATGGCGAATTGGTTTTAGGCCCGTTCCAGGGGCCTGTGGCCTGTACGCGCATTGCGTTGGGCAAAGGAGTTTGCGGGGCAGCATGGGAGCAGGCAAAAACTTTGGTTGTGCCAGATGTGGAGGCATTCCCCGGGCATATCGCATGCAGTTCGCTTTCGAGATCGGAAATTGTGGTGCCGGTATTTGATAATGGTAAAGTTGTTGCAGTGTTTGATGTGGATAGTGAAACATTAGATAAGTTCGACGATACCGATGCGCAATACCTTGAACAAATTGTAAAGCTGGTAAACTTTAAATGAGCAAAATATTTTTAATCCCGGGGTTGGGCGCCGACACGCGGGTTTATAACAATATAGATTTATCAGGCCATGACGTTGTTTGTGTTGATTGGATCGAACCGGATAAAACTGATACTTTAGCAACTTATGCGCAAAAGCTTATTTGTCAATACAATATCACACCTAAATCAATTGTAATCGGTAATTCATTAGGCGGAATGCTCGCTGTTGAAATAGCCAAAATGATTCCCCTGGAAAAGACGATACTAATTTCAAGTATTAAAACAGTCGATGAGGCGCCAGGGTATTTCAAGCTGCTCCGTGCCATGCCATTTCATAAACCGATACCGGGAAAAGCATTTACAAAAATGGAATTTCTAATAAAACCATTCTTCGGTCAAATGAACGAGGCGGATAATTGGCTATTTAGGGATATGCTTAAAAACACATCGCCGGTATTTTTAAAATGGGCAATGGATGCCGTTTTAAAATGGGACAATAAAATAATTCCCCCAAATGTTATTCAAATTACCGGCGATAAGGACCTTGTATTTAATTATAAAAAAATAAGAGACGCTATCATTGTTAAAGGCGGAACACACATTATGATATTTGAAAAAGCCAAAGAGGTAAATAAAATACTAAAACGGATATTAAAGAAATGAAGCTGCCTCACGATTATTACCATAACAACGACGTTGTTGCACTAAGCAAAGACCTTATAGGCAAGTATTTATTTACCTGTATTGATGGTGTAGTTACCGGTGGATATATTGTTGAAACAGAAGCCTATAACGGCGCTGTGGACAAAGCTTCACACGCTTATGGCAACAAGAAAACCAACCGTACCGAAGTAATGTTCAGGCAGGGCGGCACTATTTACGTTTACTTGTGTTATGGCATACACGAGATGCTAAACATAGTAACTTCGGATGATGGCCACGCCCAGGCTATCCTGATCAGGGCGATAAACCCAACGGACGGTATTGATGTAATGTTGTACCGCCGTAACATGTTAGTGCTAAAATCAAATATTACAATGGGGCCCGGTTCGGTGGCAAAAGCATTGGGCATATCCCGCAATATCAATGCATTCAGTTTACAAAGCGATACCATCTGGATAGAAGACAGAGGATTAACATTTCCTGGTGAAAGTATCGCTACGGTACCGCGAGTGGGGGTTTCATATGCCGCGGAGGACGCGTTGCTGCCTTACAGGTTTTATGTTAAGGGCAATCCTTATGTGAGCAAGCCGAATAAATAATTAATTTTGCTCCCCGTCCGCCGCTTGTTGCGAACGAAGCAATCTCTACTAAGGACAGTCAACGGAACGTAATGCCGTTTGCTTCCAGTGGCAGCGATGCAGGTTAAACACACAGGTTCGTTGATTTGCATATGTAGCGGTTGCTTCGTTCGCAATGAGCGGAGGGTGATATGTTTATTAGCCATCCAATTATGACCTACCAAAACACCCTTGAATTTGCCACCCAACTTGATGAGCAGGATCCGTTAAAAGATTTTCGCTCGCAATTTTTAGTGCCACAGCATAACGGAAAAGATGCCATTTACCTTTGCGGGAACTCATTGGGCTTGCAACCTATAACAGCGCGACAGTATATCAACGATCAATTAACCAATTGGAAGAACCTCGCCATCGAAGGTTTTTTTAATGGCGATGATCCCTGGCTGGGCTATCATAAAAAGCTAACAAATACACTTGCAGGTATCCTTGGCGCAAAAAGTGAAGAAATTACGGTGATGAATTCACTTACAGTAAATCTTCACTTATTGATGGTAAGTTTTTATAAACCAGCAAATAAAAGGTTTAAGATATTGATGGAAGGCGGCGCTTTCCCATCAGACCAGTATGCTTTTGCAAGCCAGGCACGGTTTCACGGTTATGACCTGAAGGACGCGATCATTGAGATATTTCCGCGTAAAGGTGAGTTCACTTTACGGACAGAAGACATCATCCAAACCATAAATGACAATGGCGATGAGCTGGCATTGGTGCTGTTTGGCGGCGTAAACTATTTTACCGGGCAGCTTTTTGATATGAAAGCAATAACTGATGCAGCACATAAAGTTGGCGCTTACGCCGGTTTTGACCTGGCTCATGCGGCAGGCAATGTGCCCCTGGAATTGCACGATTGGGATGTTGATTTTGCAGCCTGGTGTTCGTACAAGTACATGAACTCCGGTCCCGGCGGCATCAGTGGCATTTTTATAAACGAGAAGCACTTTGGCGATAAATCATTAAATCGTTTTGAGGGTTGGTGGGGATTTCGTGAAGACAAGCGTTTTTTAATGCCCCCGGTATTTGAAGCCGAAAAAGGCGCAGCAGGCTGGCAGCTAAGCACCAGTCCCATTATGCTCCTGACGCTCCATAAGGCCGCGCTTGACATTTTTGAGCAGGCGGGCGGTATAATTCCCCTTCGCACCAAAAGCGAGCTACTGACGGGCTATCTTGAGTTTTTAATAAATGAAATAAACAAAAGTAAAGGCGACGAACTGTTTACCATCATCACCCCAAAAAACAAACATGAACGTGGTTGCCAGCTTTCGGTAGTTTGTAAACAAAATGCAAAAGCAACCTTTAATTTTTTAACCGATAACGGCGTTATCGGCGATTGGCGCGAACCAAACGTGATACGATTAAGCCCTGTGCCGCTTTATAACAGCTTTAAGCAAGTTTTCGAGGCTGGGCGGATATTGGCCGAGGCCGCAGAGGGAAATTGATTCTAAGGGCTTAAAATAAAGATTTGGCAAAGGGAGATTTACGAAGTTTTCAAAACTTCGTAAATCTTACAATTTCAATAACAATGCTCAAAATAGCCTACGATCCCATATACGCTCACCCGCTTCCCGCCGGGCACCGTTTCCCCATGCTGAAGTACGAACTCATCCCGGCGCAATTGATGCATGAGGGGTTGATCAAAGCAGAAAATCTATTACGTCCCGGTGAATTATCTGAAGAAATAATTCAATGGACGCATGATAAAGATTATTGGGGGCAATTGCGCGATCTAACCCTGCCACCAAAAGAACAACGGCGCACTGGTTTTCCGTTATCAGCAACATTGATTGAACGTGAAACCAGGATAGCAAAGGGAACAATTGAAGGCTGTCATTATGCTTTCGAGTATGGGGTCGCGTTTAACGCTGCCGGCGGCACACACCATGCGGGCAGCAACTGGGGCGAAGGTTTTTGTTTATTGAATGACCAGGCGATAGCCGCTAATTATTTATTGCATAAAGGATTAGCCTCCTCTATCTTAATAATCGATTTAGATGTACACCAGGGTAACGGCACGGCGCAAATATTTGAAAACAACCCAAACGTATTCACATTCTCGATGCATGGTGCTAATAATTTTCCGTTCCGCAAGGAAAAGTCTGACCTGGACATTGCTTTGCCTGATGGGGTTGGGGATGATGAATATCTGCGCCTCCTTAAAACAACATTGCCCGGGCTAATTGAGCAACAAGAGCCTGATTTTATATTTTACTTAGCCGGCGTGGATGTTTTGGCTACAGATAAACTGGGCAAAATGGCTTTAAGTAAAACTGCATGTAAAGCACGTGATAGTTTTGTATTTGAACAATGTATAGCAAATAAAGTACCTGTACAAGTAAGTATGGGCGGAGGTTACTCACCGGACATTAAGGATATTGTGGAAGCGCATTGTAATACCTACAGGGTGGCAAATGAATTGTATTTTTAATCGCCATGATACGACATCACCTGTTTGTCCTGATATTTTTTACTAATAAACTGGAAACGGATAAACAGCAGGATCGAAGATACCATCAATCCAAGCACCAATCCATACCAAACACCTTTAACACCTAAATGTAAAGGAAACCCTAAAGCGTAACCCACCGGCAGGCCCACCACCCAATAAGCCAGAAAAGTGATAACAGCAGGAACGTTCACATCACCCATGCCACGTAATATACCAAGTCCAACTACCTGGGTGCCGTCAAATAACTGAAACAACGCAGCTATTATAAGTAATTGTGCTGCAATGTTTATAACAGCACTATCTGAAGTATATATCCATGGTAGTACATGATTAAAGACCGTAAAAACAAATGCAGTGACGCACATAAATGCCAACACAATATGATAGTTCGATATAGCCGAATGCCTCAAATTTTGATGATCATTATTACCAAAGTGATTGCCGGATTTTATCGCCGCGGCGGCCGAAAGACCGCTTGACATCATATAGGTGATAGCAGCGAGGTTAAGCGCTATTAAATGCGCCGCTTGTTGTTTATAGCCTATTATACCAATTAGAATTCCTGCTACGCTAAAAGCAGTGATCTCGAAAGTATATTGCAAAGCCACGGGTGCGCCTATACGTAAAATTTGTAAACAGTGTTCTGCGTTTATGTTTGTAAGTACAAATTCTTTTAAATATTTTTTAAAATTAACTGATCTGAAAACATAGATGCACATTACTGTTGCCATGATACAACGGTCGGCAAGGGTGCTAAACCCAACACCTTTAACACCCATCGGGCTGATGCCAAACATTCCCTTTACCAACACAATTCCCAGGCAAATATTGAAAACATTGCCCCATATAGAAATAGACATAGCCTGTTTGGTAAAGCCAAGCCCTTCGGCAAATTGTTTAAAGGTATTAAACACCAGCATAGGGATTACGGACAACCCCAACAGAAACAAAAATGGCTTTGCCTGTTTCACAACAGCTGGAGTCTGATCAAGATGATCTAACAAAAACGTTGATGCGAGGTAGGTAAATGCGAAAAGTGCAATCCCGGCAATTATATTTATAAATAAGGAATTTGAAAGCAGCCGCCCGCATTCGGCAAAATTACCCCGGCCGTTATGCTGGGCAATTAATGGAGTGATCCCATAAGAGATACCAATCCCTATGACCAGCACAATAGAAAAAATACCGCTCGCCAATGCCACCGCAGCCAATGGAACAGTGCCCGCAAAATGGCCGACAATAATAGTATCAGCCGTTTGTACCAATATATGCCCTAATTGCGATATTACAACCGGGATAGCCAGGCTGAGGTTGGCGCGATAATGGGATTTATATTTATGGTAGAGTTGCATTTTAGATGTGAGATATGAGATTTGAGACGTGAGATTTGAAAGGTGAGATTTTTATTAGCTTAAGATCGTGACCTACGATTTTCGACACCTTGCTGTTTTGTCTCAAATCTCAAATCTCATATCTCATATCTATGCTGCCGTATAAAACTCCTCTTTTTCTGTTGTATTTATCCGGATAACGCCTGAGAGGATAAGGTCAACCAGCAGCTTTTGCGCCTTTCTGCGGCCAATTTTCAGCAGGTCGCAGCATTCCCTGATGGTTATGCGCGCAGTTTTATCCAGGTATTCAAGCAGCGTTTTCTCGTTCGATGAATATTCAATCAAAACGCCTTCGTTCCCGGCAGACCGTTTCAACACATCGACTACTATTTTACTCGCCAGCACGCTTTTATCTTTTACCCTTACATAAACCCACCATTTGCCATCGTCGGCAAGTGCAAAATGTGGCTTCATTGTGCTTTCAGGTGTATCAACAACCAGTACCATTTTATCGTCCACATAAACTTCTTCAAAAACAGGTTCAAGTGCGGGTTTTGCGAACAGATGGGCCGCTTTTGTGATCATATACCGCTCCTCGTCTTCCGATTTTACGCCGGTTATAGTACCGTCATCGGCAACTCCTATCAGCAAACGCCCGCCTTTATTATTGGCAAATGATACCATTGTCCTCGCGATCTTTTCGCAGCTGGTAATCGTTTTCTTAAAATCAAGTGTTACGCCTTCGCCCTCAAAGATCAGCTTTTTCACGTTCATGGTTGTTCTTCTTCTTTTTTAAGCGGTTGATAAGGCTT
Source organism: Bacteroidota bacterium (assembly GCA_013288235.1). Taxonomy (GTDB): domain Bacteria; phylum Bacteroidota; class Bacteroidia; order Sphingobacteriales; family Sphingobacteriaceae; genus Mucilaginibacter. The sequence continues at coordinate 10,217 of JABDCF010000083.1, forward strand.
AAATTTTTCCATCCAATTTTCGGGACGGCTTAATAGTGTAAACCCAAACTGGCTGTACAGCCCATGGGCATCAGAAGTGGCCAGCGACCACCGCCTTAATCCTTGCAATTCAGGATGGCCCGCAATGGTTTGTATCAGCCATTTCGATAGGCCTAAATTTCTATATTCAGGCAGTATAAACACATCACAAATGTAAGCAAAAGTGGCCATATCGGTAACCGTCCGTGCAAATCCAACTTGTTCATTTTGTTTATAAACACCAAAACAAAGTGAGTTTTCAATAGCTTTTTTTAATCTTTCGGCCGGGATACCTTTCGCCCAATAGGAGTCTTCACTCAAATATTTATACATCATTTCAAAATCGAGCAGGTTTTTGTCTGTCGATATTTGAAACCCTTTTTTCAAGAAAGCATCATCATTCATTATCACATGCATAGGTTTAAATGGAATTAATTTATTAAATATTTATCTGGCCAATAACTCAATAATTAACAACTCACCTCCCGATAGCTATCGGGATCAACTCTTGTATAATTTAAATTGCGAATATAAATTTTGATCAATACAGTGGCACACAATTGTTCGTTTTTATCATAAATTTCAATTGGGAAAGTTCTACGGTGTATGCCGGTTGTATTTAAATCACGTTCGCAATCGGCAATATTTTCATCGGATATAGTTATTTTAAAATGGAGGTGTGTATGGGCAGGCTTACGAAAGCGGATGGCAGCTGTATGTGACCATGCCTTTATTTTATAACCTTTATGCACAAGTACCTGCGAGAACAAAACAGGGTAAAATGGATCGGCTGCCGAAAAAATCGTGCCGCCAAAAATGGAATCGTTATAATTATTGTTTAGAAAGCTTTTTTTGATCTTTACCTCAACACCCCGGAAGCCTTTATGGAATTTGGTTACAATAATGCGCTGAAAGAGCAGGGGAGGGTAGCTGCGCAAAGCCCATTTCAGTACACCTTCGGATACTAACATATGGGCTAAATATCAGTAAAATACTGCTAAAATAAATAGTTGAAAAGTAATATTTTGACGTTATGCTGAAGCATTTACCAAACAAGTTTATACCCAACGCCACGGATATTGATCAATTGCACCTGCGGGTCGGCCTCCAGGTGCCTGCGCAGTTTTGTTATAAAAACATCCAGGCTGCGGGCATTGAAAAAAGTATCGTCGCCCCAAAGCTTTTGAAGTAGTAATTTTCGCGGGATAATATCATGTTTATGCTGGTACAAAAGGTTTAGTAGCTCACTTTCGCGGGCGGTTAGGTGTTTGGTAATGGTTCCGTGCTGCAGGTTGTTTCGTGCCGGGTCATAGGTCAGTTTTCCTATGGAAATAATTTCTTTTACAGGAAAACTTTCGCTTTTCGGGATGATCAGTAAGCGGTTGGTGCTCAGCAAAACCTTCATCCTTACGATCAATTCCTCAACGCTGAAAGGTTTTTTTAAATAATCGTTGGCGCCAATTTCAAAACCCTCAATTACATCTTTTACCTGTGATTTTGCTGTAAGAAAAATTATCGGTGTGGTTTTGTCTATTGCCCTTATCTTTTTTGCAAGCTCAAATCCATCAATTTTGGGCATCATCACATCGAGCACTAAGATATCGGGTTTCTGTTTTTCGTACTGGCGCCAGGCTTGCCCGCCATCGGCGCATAAGGCAACGATAAAATCCCGTTCTTCCAGGCTTTCCCTTACAATATGTGCCAGAGCAAGTTCATCTTCGGCATATAAAACCTTAATTTTATCCATCGCTTAAAGGTACGGAAACAATAAATTCACTGCCTTTATTTATTTCGCTGCTCACACCGATGCTGCCTCCATGCGCTTCAACAATATATTTTACATAACTTAAACCGAGCCCTGTACCTTTTACCGAATGGATGTTCCCGGTTGGCACACGATGAAATTTATCAAAAACCAATGCTAAATGAGCAGGGGGGATGCCTATCCCATTGTCTTTTACCGAAATCATTAGATTGCCGCCATTTTTATAACAGGTAATCGCAATATTCGCGGGCCCGTTGGTGTATTTGATCGCGTTATCGATAAGGTTGGCCAGCACATTTCTGAAGTGTACCTTATCACCATAAATAAACACCGCACCGGCTTTATTTTCAAAGCTAATTTCCACCGTTTTAACTGTCTTTGATTTTTCAGATTTGATTACGTCAATCACTAAATCGCAGACGTTTATTTTTTCATTTGCCAATTCACTTTCTTTGTTCTCGAACGCTGCAATATCCAATACTTTGGTCACAAGGTCGTTTAAGCGGGCTAACTCATTTCGCGACGTTTCCAGGTAACGCTGCGTTTTTTCAGCATCATTTAATGCATTAAACTTTTGCAGGCCTTCAATCGCTACCGTAATAGTTGCAATGGGGGTTTTCAGCTCATGGGTCATGTTGTTGATAAAGTCATCCTTCAAATCGGCAAGCTTTTTTTGCGCGTTAATCGTATGTATAATATAGTAAAAGCAATATGCTGTAAATAATATAAGGAAACCTGATAGCGCCATTGTGAGCATCAAACTTTTTAGTATAGCGTATTGAGGGTTCCTAAATGCTGCGTGGACAAAAAACTCAGGCCCAACTATATGAAATAAAGTAAATCCATGGTATTTATAACTGAATTCGCCCGTTTCGCTGTAGTGTGCATTTAGTTTTAATGGAGGAAGCCTTTTAGTCGATACGATTAATATAAACCCCGAATTTATATGCATTTTCTGGAGTTCATCATTGAAATACTTATGAAATTTAACGCTATCGGCCTCACGAAAATTTGGGGGGAGCTCGTAAATACTATTTGGGATAGATCGGTTGAATTTGATTGCCGTGTCTATAGGTGCATCGGGATGCTTCCTGTTGAATTCTGTTAATTGGGTCAAATGGCCTTCTATGTCGTACATGCCAAGCACCGCCGTAAAATCATTCATTAATTGAGGAACGTAAAACGACATTTCGGTCAAAACTTCAGCAACGGTAGCTTGATGATTGATATTCTTTCTATAAAAATTATATCGTGGAATAGTTGAATTAAATGGCGGGTTTATACTTGTGTATTTGTTTGACAGATGTATATAAATCACCGCATTAGCCGTATCCTTGTCATGCAGGGTATCAATTTTTATGGTTGTTTCGGGAGGGGAGAGGCGCCTGACCAAAACCCTGCGGATCGAATCAAAATAATCTTTTTTACAGTCGTCCATGGCACTTTGCATGGCTGTGTTGATATTATTATCGAATTTCTCTTTGTTTACCCGGTAAGCGTTAACTGTCCAGTAAGCCTGGAATATAATAATGCCCGCAAGTGCACAACCGATCAGTACAAATACTATTTTGAGCTTTCGTTTCATGTTTTTTTATTTTGATAAATAAAAGTAAAGGCGCCAGCGGTTATTTATTTAAACCGTTAACATTCGTTAACATAAAATAATAGTAGGTAACATGATCTGATGATCTAATTGCTTGTAAGGAAATTAATACAAACAAATAAGTAAATCAGCCTGTTACAAACTATACTTTAATAAATGGGAAATAAAACTTAAATGAACACACCTATGAAAAAGCACGTTTTAAATTTTGTATTGGCCGCAGCAATAGTTGGGTCAATAGCAGCCGGATGCAGTTCGAAAAAGAAGGTCGACTCGGGGGATACAACTAAAAAAGATACAACCAAAGTTGCAACGCCGACGACGCCGATGCCTGATACTACAAAGAAAGACACGATGAAAAAGGATACCGTTCATCATTGATCCGGAAAGCTGAAAGGGATATACGTATAAAATTACATCCCTTTCAATTTTCTTTAAGATAATGATAATAAGATAACGAACAAATCTACCTAAAAAGCGCTTTTAACAACACCGCCATCTGCACGGATAGCGGCGCCGTTTGTTGCAGAAGAAAGTTCACTCGAAATATAAACAACCATACTGGCAATTTCTTCAGGCTGCGTAAAGCGCTGCAAAATGGAAGTAGGCCTGGCAGTTTTAAAAAATCCTTGTTCCATTTCTTCAACAGTTTTGCCGGCTTGTTTTGCCATGTCTTTTACAAAAGTACCTACGCCTTCGGAAAATGTAGGCCCGGGCAACACCGAATTTACGGTAACATTTGTACCTTTAGTTAGCTCAGCAAGTCCGCGTGCAACAGCTATTTGTGCCGTCTTGGTTATCCCGTAATGGATCATTTCTTCAGGAATCTGTATGGCTGATTCGCTTGAAATAAAGATAATGCGTCCCCAATTTTTTGTTATCATTTTATCAAAATAGGCCCTTGAAAGCCTGATGCCGCTCAGCACATTTACTTCGTAAAATTTAAACCAATCCTCATCGGTAATGGCGTTAAACTGTTTGGGCTCAAAAATGGCAACGTTATTTATCAGGATATCCACGTGCGGCAATTGGTCAACTAAGGCCTCTATTTGTTTTTTATCCGAAAAATCGGCAGCAATACCTTTAATATTTTGATTGCCTGTTTCATTTTTTATTTGCGCAACGGCTTTATCAACTCTTTCAGCAGTACGACCATTTACAACTACCGATGCGCCTTCAGCAGCCAATGATTTTGCTATTGCAAAGCCGATACCGGCAGTTGAACCTGTTACGAGGGCTATTTTATTTTTTATTTTAAGATCCATGATACCTATTTGTTTTATGGTAAAAGAAACAAGTTTAATGAAGATTTGTGTCTTTGTAATCTCAATATAAAAAGATGGAATGAGGTTGACAATTCACTGGCCACCGGGTTCTATTCGGGCCAAATAGTCATTCAAAGACTTGATTTTTTACCACAAAGTGCACGAAGATTTCACAAAGACCACCAAGAAAAGGACTTTGTGACCTTTGTGGTCTTAACTTTGTGTACTTCGTGGTAAAAACTAACCATCATACAAATAACACCAGGGCAAACGCATTAAAATAATTTCAGGGCTATTCGAGTCATTCAAAGACTTGATTTTTTACCACAAAGTGCACGAAGATTTCACAAAGACCACCAAGAAAAGGACTTTGTGACCTTTGTGGTCTTAACTTTGTGTACTTCGTGGTAAAAACTAACCATCATACAAATAACACCAGGGCAAACGCATTAAAATAATTTCAGGGCTATTCGAGTCATTCAAAGACTTGATTTTTTACCACAAAGTGCACGAAGATTTCACAAAGACCACCAAGAAAAGGACTTTGTGACCTTTGTGGTCTTAACTTTGTGTACTTCGTGGTAAAAACTAACCATCATACAAATGAAACGCGTTTGTCCAAATACTATATCTGATGCTGTTAACCGAAATAATTTTTAATGCGTTTGCCCTGCGCAGTTGGCATTTTGATCATATTTTTTTTCTCATAATTAACATTATGTTAAGTAGTATAAACGATAAAGAGGGCCATTAGAAATTGGCCCTCTTCTATTTTAATTCTTAGTTGCAGGTAAAGCGTCAATTTGCTTCTTAACATCTGCCGCCTTTGCCTTATTGTCGGCTGCATTTGCAGGGTCATATTTGCCCCTGTAATAGTTCCATAAATTAGTAAGCGCATTAACTGATTTTGGATCCAGTGAAACTGCTTTTTGTATATAAGGTAATGCCAGGTCAAATTGTGCATCGGCCTTAGTTCTTAAAGCAACATAATCTTTTTGCGAAGCATTTGATGGCAAATTTGCCGCTAAATTGAAATTATCAATCGCTGGTTTCATCAAAGCGTATCCCAGGTTAAAGTTTGCATCAAAATAATCAGGGTCAATTGCAACTGCTTTTTTATAACTATCGGCTGCCTTTGCATAGTTATCAAGCCCGGTTTGGTTTAAAGCGGCTTTAGCAGCTGCATCTTTTGTTTTTGTAGCTTTATCCAATGCACCGTCGCCTATGCGCGAATAAGTAAGCCCCTGGAAATAATAAAGCGTTTTATTTTTAGGGTCATTGGTAATTGCAGATTGGATATCCCCCAAAATCTCATTTCCTTTGCCGGCCTGTAATGATATCCTGATATCCTGTTCACGCAATTGTGCATTTGAAGGATATTTGGCTACGCCTGCACTTACTATTTTTATAGCGTTGGCGGTATCTTTATTAACCATATACAAAGTAGCCAGGTAGTTATATATTTTTGCATTGCCCGAATATTTTGTGGTTAACAGTGTATTATAATTTGTAATGGCATACTGATAATATTTCGGATCGGTACTGCCGGCGTTTGAAGCAGCCAGGGCGCTATAGTATATAGCAGTAGTATCATCAGGCAAAGCTTCGCGGTAAGCATCAAAAGCTTTATAAGCAAGGTCGTATTTCCCTGCCTGGTATTCCTTTACCCCTAATGATGAGTTATATTGCGCAACACTAATATTAGCAGCATCTATCAGTTTTTTGTTCTCACCTTTCGTATCCAGTTCTTTGGCTTTTTTTAAGGCATCTTCAGCAGTTGCCAGCAACGGCGCCGACGTAGCCGGTACGGTGTCACGCACTGCAAGCGCACCATATATTGCTGCTTTTAAAGCAAAAGTTTGTGGTAACGCCGAAGTTTTTTCATTAGCCGCGGCCTTATCTATTGCAGTTTTAGCATCGTTAATATCTGTTGCGGACTTAGCCATTAAGGCCGGTGATAATTTTGTAGCTGCCGAGCTGCTTTCAACATTATAATTATCATAGCCTTCCTGCGCGTCTTTTAGCGCCCCTTTTTGTGCATAGGCTGTCACCGAAATTAAGCCTAACAGGCCTGCCATCAAAAGTTTGATTTTCATAACTTATTATTGATTGGTTAATTGTTTTAGTTTGTTATTTATCCTGTTTTCCTGATTTTTATTTCCTGTTTGTGCATATACCAATTGCAGTACATGCAGGCAATTAGCGTCATTAGGGGTTATTTCATTTGCTTTTTCAAGCCATTGTGCCGCCCTGGCTGCATTTTGATCGCTGCTCCCCCCCTTTTGGCTTTGTTTAAAATACAGCAAACCAAGGTTAAATATTGGCTCGTAAGCCGAACTATTTAACTCTATGGCGTGTAAATAAAGCGATTCAGCCTTATCATATTGGTTCAAATGATCGTAACAATTGGCGGCAACAAACGCAATATCGGCGTTATTTGTATTTATTTCAAGCAAAGCCGGTAATAAATTTGCTAATGACCTGTAATCCTTCCTGTTATTGTAAATATTTGCCTCGTCCAACAGTAAAGATCTGTCGCCCGGTAATACTTTACGGCCCTTTTTAACTATCTCAAGCGCTGTAACGGTATCACCAAACGTTTTATAAATATTTGATGCAGCTTCTACATATTCAGCCCTCGTACTGTCACCAATTAAACCTGAATAATATTTTGCCGCGACATTTAAATTTCCGAGCTTATTATTCGAATAGGCAATATATGCATCCAGTTGCTTAAACGAAGGTGCATATTTTTTTGCTTTTTCAAATAATTGTAAGGCATTAATAAAATCCGAATTATTGATAAACCCGAAAGCCTTACGGATATACACGTTGGCCAAACAGTTTTTGACATAGTCCATATCAACATCAAACCTGTAAATTTTTCGGTTCTCATTAAGCTTATCAACTATTTCTGCCGTTTGCGCAAGGAATGCTACAGGTTCCTTTAGTTTATTTAATGAGTCGATGTACAAAATGCTTGCATAAACTACTGCACGGTAAACATTTCTTTCAACATCCAGTGGGTCTGGGGATACTTTTATTAAGCTATCAACCGTATTTTTTGCGTCGCTTAAATACTTAAGGTCTTTCTTTTGCTTATAAAAAGCAAGGTTGTTCACCACCGTTTTAAGCGCTTCTGTTTGGCAGAAGGCTGCCGACGTGGTGAACAATACTATTAAAACCGATAATAAAATTTTACGGCCCTGCATATGTTATCTATTCGGTTATATCGCCTGTTGGTTCTTCAGTATCGGCCGCACCTTCGTCGGTTGGGCCTGAACCTGTGTTTTCAGCATTTTCGTCAATTTCTTTCTCTTCATCTTCGTCATGCTCAATTTTTGCTACTGAAGCGATCTCGTCATCACCTTTCAACGTAATCAGCCTCACACCCTGGGTAGCCCTGCCCATTGTTCTCAATTCACTTATGGCTATCCTGATGATAATGCCCGATTTATTGATGATCATCAGATCTTCTTTATCAGTAACACCTTTTATGGCAACAAGTTTTCCTGTTTTATCGGTAATGTTTAATGTTTTAACACCTTTGCCACCACGGTTTGTCACCCTGTAGTCGTCAATGTCGGTACGTTTACCATAACCTTTTTCAGATACCACCAAAACGGTTGTTTCAGGATTGTCGATACTTATCATGCCAACAACTTCATCATCAGCGTTTTCAAGCGATATACCACGTACGCCGGTTGCCGTACGGCCCATAGGCCTGACAGTCGATTCGTTAAAACGTATGGCACGGCCTGATTTTAATGCCATCACTATTTCGCTGGTGCCGCTTGTTAAGTTTGCTTCTAATAACGAATCGCCTTCGTTAATATTTATAGCATTTATTCCATTTGCACGCGGACGTGAATAGGCCTCGAGCGAGGTTTTTTTGATGGTACCTTTACGGGTACACATAATTATAAAGTTATTCTCGAGGTATTCTTTGTCTTTCAAACTAATTAGCTTGATATACGCCTTGATGTTTTCTTCTTTCGGGATGTTGATAATATTCTGGATAGCACGGCCTTTTGATGTACGTGTGCCTTCCGGAATTTCGAATACCCTCAACCAGAAACATTGCCCTGATTCGGTGAAGAACAGCATATAATTATGGTTGGATGCGATCAGCAAATGCTCGATAAAATCGGCATCGCGGCTATTGCTGCCAATAGAGCCCTTGCCACCCCTGCCCTGCCTGCGATATTCAGTCAACGGCGTACGTTTAATGTAGCCTTCGCGCGAAATGGTAATTACAACATCCTCATCCTCAATAAAGTCTTCGGTGTTCATTTCAGCAGATGAATGCACCATTTCGGTTTTGCGCTCATCGCCATATTTATCCCTTATCTCGGTGAGTTCATCTTTTATGATCTGCATCCTTAAGCCTTCATCAGCCAAAATAGAGTTCAAATAGTCGATAAGTTTCATCAGGCCTTCGTACTCATCTTTAATTTTATCACGCTCAAGTCCGGTTAACCTCCTTAAGGTCATATCCAGGATAGCGCGGGCCTGTATATCGGTTAAACCAAACTGGGTAATTAAACCTTCCCTTGCATCGTCAGGTGTATTTGATGCACGTATCAGCCTGATTACTTCGTCCAGGTGATCTAAAGCGATCAGCAAGCCTTCTAATATATGTGCACGCTTTTGCGCTTCCGACAGTTCAAATTTTGTACGGCGGATAACAACCTCATGCCTATGCTCCACAAAATGGTGGATCAGGTCTTTAAGGTTAAGCAGCATAGGCCTGCCGTGTACCAGCGCAATATTGTTTATACTGAACGATGTCTGTAGTGCTGTGTATTTAAACAGGTTATTAAGTACGATAGCTGCATTTGCATCACGTTTTATTTCATAAACAACGCGGATACCTTCCCTGTTCGATTCGTCACGGATGGCAGAAATACCTTCCAGTTTCTTATCGTTCACCAGTTCCGCAGTACGCTCAATCATCAGCGCTTTGTTTATCTGGTAAGGCACTTCAGTTACGATGATCCTTTCACGGTCGTTATTATAAACTTCTATTTCCGCTCTTGAGCGTATTACTATCCTGCCCCTTCCTGTTTCAAATGCCTCTTTTGCGCCTTCGTAGCCATAAATAATACCACCTGTAGGGAAATCCGGGCCTTTGATATATTTCATCAGCTCGGTAACCTCTATCTGCCGGTTATCAATCAATGCTAAAGTGGCGTTAATAACCTCGGTTAAGTTATGTGGCGCCATATTGGTGGCCATACCTACAGCTATACCCGATGCACCGTTTACCAATAAATTGGGGAACTTGGCTGGTAAAACAGTTGGCTCTTCTAACGAATCATCAAAGTTGAGCTGGAAATCAATAGTATCTTTATTAATATCGGCCAGCATCTCCTCAGCTATCTTTTCAAGCCTTGCTTCTGTGTACCGCATTGCCGCTGGTTCATCACCATCGATAGATCCGTAGTTTCCCTGTCCTTCAACCATCGGGTAACGTAAGCTCCACTCCTGGGCCATACGCACCATGGCATCGTAAACTGATTTATCACCATGCGGGTGGTACTTACCCAGTACTTCACCCACAATACGGGCTGATTTTTTATAGGGCTTGTTATTGGCCAAACCCAAGTCGAGCATGCCGTACAGCACACGCCTGTGTACAGGCTTTAAACCGTCGCGCACATCGGGTAATGCCCTGGATACGATAACTGACATTGAATAATCAATGTAGGCTGACCGCATTTCTTCATCAATATTTATCGAAACTATTCTGTCTTCTGGTGGTATATTTCCGTTTCCTGTTTCTTCGGCCATTTTTTATTTCTATGTATTATCTTCTCTATAATTGTCTGCCTAAAATTGTCTTTTAAACGACCTGCGAAGGTAAGAAAATTTATGGTTTCGCCGCACCGTTTTTAGTAACAATTACGGGGTTATTAACATATGTCGGCAATCACTACAATGGCGATTATGGCCATAGCTAAACCTGCTTTATTTAACAGGCTTAACTTTTCTTTAAAAATAATAATGCCCACTAAAGCCCCCGCAACTATTACCCCA
>JABDCF010000084.1 GCA_013288235.1 Bacteroidota bacterium
CCAGGCCTTGATGTACAAAGTATACAGGTACGTGCCAATGGCGAGTTTACCATATTGTCCGTTAAGCATGAGCTTGATTTTTTAAACGAACAGGTTAAACAAAAGCAGGTGGAAGATCTACAGGCAGCACAAAAAGCAATAAGGGATAAAATAGCTTTGCAAAGCAGTCTTATTTCAATTTATCAGTCCGAAGAGAATATGCTGGCAAAAAACCAAACGGTTAGCGGTGAAAACACCGGACTCGATATAATTAAACTAAAGCAAGCGCTTGATTTTCAAACAGAACGGTTAACTATCCTGAAAGAGAAAGAACAGGCCGTTAATAACACAATTGTCGCATTAAACCTGGAATTACTAAAGTACGATAAGCAAATTGCTGCAATAACCAAAGGCAGCAGTACAGCCACCAGTAATATAATAGTAACTGTTTCATCAAAAACGGCTTTGCAATCGCAATTTACATTAAGCTACGTAGTGCGTAATGCAAGCTGGTTTCCGACTTATGATATCAGGGCGAAAGATGTAAACAGCCCGGTGAGCATATCTTACAAAGCTAATGTATCCCAGCAAAGCGGCGAAGACTGGAAAAATATAAAACTCACATTATCAACCGGAAACCCAACAGTTAGCGGCAACAAACCGGAGTTAAGCCCTGATTACTTAAATTTTGGTATGTACTATGCCAACGATAACAGCCCGGTTACGCGGGGTACAGGTAGGGTTGTGGGCAGCGATGATAAATTACCGGTGGCAGGTGCCTCAATCAGGATAAAAGGGACATCAATTGGTACAGTTACGGATGTTAACGGGAATTTTTCATTGCAAACTCCGGCAAACGGACAAACCCTGGTAATTTCATTTATCGGTTATCAAACACTTGAAAGGCCGGTTACCAGTTCCTTTATGAATGTAGCGCTTACGCCGGCCAATAATACCTTAAATGAGGTTGTCGTTGTTGGTTATAGCACCGGAAGTAGTGAAGGGTATTCTGATGTTAACAGGGCGCTCGAGGGAAAGGTGGCCGGGGTAAGTATAAGTCCAAACACCATCCCAATTGCCGTAAAGCAATCAGAAAATCAAACAAACATCGAGTTTAATATCGATAACCCTTATTCTATCCCAAGCGATGGCAAACAATATTTAGTAGAAATAGGCCAGGTTAATGTAAATGCAGGTTTCCAATATTATGTGGCGCCTAAAATTAGTACTGATGTATTTTTAACCGCCCAAATAACCGGTTGGAATAAATACAACTTTTTATCCGGCGAGGCCAACCTGTTTTTTGAAGGAACGTTCATTGGCAAATCGCTGATAGATACACATGCAGTTACCGATACATTGAATTTATCGTTAGGCACCGATAAAAATATTGTAGTGACCCGTACCCTTCAAAAAGACCTTACTGAAAAGCAAACCTTTGGATCGAACAAAAAAGAAACACGCAATTGGCTCATCGATGTTAAAAACAGTAAAACTCAAAGCGTAAATTTACTGGTTGAAGACCAGGTTCCGGTGGCGCAAAACTCATCAATTGATGTAGAGGTGCAGGAAACTACCGGGGTAAAACCCGATCCCTTAACTGGTAAGGTTTCATGGAATTTTCTGTTAAATTCGCAGGACGATAAAAAGGTACAATTAAAATACCAGGTTAAATATCCGAAAAACCAATCCGTAATAGTTCAATAAAACCAAATGCACGATCTGCTACCATTTCTACCCGCTTCAATAAACAATGTTTTAGCCAGCATACCCTACTTTATGCCCGAAATTTACCTGGCTATATTGTTTATTGTGGTATTGGTAACTGATCTGCTTTTTGGCCGGGATTCTCAAAAGCTTTGCAGGATCATCGCTTGCGCAGGCATTCTGCTGGTAGTACACAGGGATTACCAGCAAATTGAGTTGTTGCTGATCGGCGCACAGGGTAGCGGTCATTTTTTCTTTAGCGATATGCTGCTGCTAACCCATACAGCCATCAGCTTTAAACTGGTTATTGATGTACTGGCATTTGTACTGTTGTTATATTTTGAATGGGACAATAAATTAAGTGATGATAGAAAAGGCCTGTCCGATCTATACACGATCACCATTGGTTCGGTTTTCGGCCTGCATTTAATGACAATGGCCGCAAACCTGCTGTCCGTCTACCTCTCTATCGAAATAGTTTCTATCACTTCTTATTTAATGGTCGCTTACCGTTCTGAGAGTACATCCGGAGCCGAAGCCGGTTTAAAATATGTGCTGTTCGGCGCTGCATCTTCGGCCATAATGTTATATGGTATTTCGCTGCTGTATGCTTTTAGCGGCACGCTCAGCTTATATAACGGGCAGTTGGTTTCCGGGCTGATGGCGGTTAACCCGCTGGCTGTTTCCTTTGCATTAATTTTAGTGCTAATAGGTATCGGTTTTAAACTGTCGTTCGTCCCTATACATTTTTGGGTGCCCGATGTCTACCAGGGCGCTTCCACGCCAGTAACGGCATGGCTATCAACTTTGCCCAAAATAGCAGGCTTTGCACTGCTCATCAATTTCTTAACCCCATTTGTCAACGCCACCAACTGGACGGCTTTCGATTTCCGGTTCTACATTGCAATAATTGGTATTATAACTATGATAGCCGGCAACTTTGCCGCGGTACTTCAAAAAAATGTGAAACGGATGCTTGCCTATTCAAGCATTGGGCATACTGGTTTTGCTTTAATGGCCTTAGTGACTTTTCGGGCCGATGGTATTTCTGCCCTGATTTACTACCTGGCCGTATACGGTATCGCCAATATAGGTGCGCTGGCCTTGGCATCTTATTTCACTAATGTAACAGGAGCTGAGGATATGATGGGCTATAAAGGCCTGGGGCTTAAATACCCCGCCGCCTCGGTGTGTTTTGTTATAGTGCTTGTATCATTAACAGGCCTGCCGGTAACGGCGGGGTTTACCGGTAAGCTGTTTGTTTTTTCGGCGGTTTATAACTTTTATCAGCTAAATCATAATCCACTGCTAATGGTTTTACTGGTTACCGGCGCAGTAATTACCGTTGTTTCGTTGTTTTATTATATAAAGATACCCTACAATTTATTCCTAAAAAGGAGGGATACCTTAGCAAATCCTGCCATAAAATCCTATAACATTATCATTTTGTCAATAATTATATCCTTTTTGATTGTTTTATTAGGGATTTTTCCAAATATTCTGCTTTCTCATTTATAGTTTGATAATTTTAGTGGGTTTTAACAAAAAACTTAACAATTATTTCACTTTTTTATGATATAAATCATACTTTCAGCCATTATTTTTTATCAATGCCTGAATTTACAATGAAACGCTATTTTCCATTTTTTATAATTCTTGTAATTTTAACGTTAACCTTCATCTTTCCCTCAGTTGAACTCGACAATAAGGCCAATCCTCATTTCGATTCGGGCGATATAGCCTGGATGCTGATGTCAACCGCCCTTGTTTTGATCATGACACCCGGCCTTGCCTTTTTTTACGGCGGCATGGTCACCAAAAAAAATGTGATCTCAACAATGCTGCAAAGCATTATATGTATGGTGATCATCACGGTGCTTTGGGGCATATTTGGCTTTAGCCTTGCTTTTGGCGATAGCTTTCATGGCATCATCGGCAACCCCGGTACCTACTTTATGATGAAGGGTATGCTGGGCAACGCCACCTGGAAACTTGCACCAACCATTCCGTTATTATTGTTCGCCGTGTACCAGTTCGCCATTATTACGCCGGCGCTTATTACAGGTGCTTTTGCAGGGCGTATCCGCTTTAACTCATACATTATATTTGTATGCCTGTTTACCATATTCATATTCTCGCCGCTGGCGCATTGTACCTGGCACCCCGATGGTATTTTAAGTAAACTGGGCGTGCTGGATTTTGCAGGTGGAACAGTTGTGCATATGTCGGCAGGGTGGGCGGCTTTAGCATCGGCCCTTTATTTAAAACGCAGGCAGGAGCCAGGCCATGCCCCCGCACGTATCACTTATGTAATAATAGGCACAGGGTTGCTTTGGTTTGGCTGGTTCGGGTTTAATGCAGGCTCGGCCTTTGGCGCTAATCATATTGCGGTTAACGCCCTGGCTACAAGTACCACGGCATCAGCCGCTGCGGGATTAACCTGGATATTTTTTGATATGCTGCTCGGCAAAAAACCTTCGGCTATGGGTACCTGTATAGGTGCGGTGGTTGGTTTGGTTGCTATAACCCCGGCGGCGGGATATGTTTCGGTGCCGCATTCATTGGCCATTGGTATTATATCGGCGGTAATTAGCAACCTGGTTGTTGAGTGGCGCACACGTACCACAATTGACGATACATTAGATGTATTTCCCTGCCACGGTGTAGGTGGGATGGTGGGGATGCTGCTTACCGGTGTATTTGCCAATCAGAACGTAAACGCAGGCAACACCACGGGCAACGGTTTATTTTTCGGCCAAACGCATTTATTTTTTGTGCAATGTATTGCCCTTGTGGCGGTATCGATATTTTCGTTTTTCGGCTCTTTACTGTTGTTAAAAATTGCCGATATGATATCGCCGTTAAGGGTAACAGATGAAGAAGAGATCATCGGGCTTGACATAAGCCAGCATGGCGAACGATTATAACAAATAAGCAAGATCAGTTAATAACCTATATTGTGCATGGGCCTGTCCGCGACTGCGGACGGGCTTTCTTTTTCGTGGAGACACAATACTTACGTCTCCTGTGTGCAAATCAACTACGCAAATCACGCGTGTAAATCAGCGATATTTGAACATTTGCCGGGCATGGCGGGAGACGCAAGTATTGCGTCTCCCGCTCTACGAGGAAATTTGTTAAATAATTTTTATTCTATCGTTACAATCAGCGGCACATGATCGCTATACCGGCACCAAAAAGCGTGTTCCCCAACTTCGACAGCCGATACCCGGTCGGCTAAATCTTCCGAAACAAAGCAATAGTCCATATGATAAGGTTTATCCCGATGCCTGTACAAATAAAATGTCGGGTGTTGTTCCTTGCCCTGTATTTGCTTATGGTGCAGATGGTAAACGCTGTGTATACCTTTTTCTTCAAGGTATTTTACAACATTGCTGTGGTTTCCAGCCCTGCGCTTCCTGTCCCAGATGGTATTGCTGTTAAAATCGCCTGCGAGTATAGTGTTTTTTGAAGAAAGCAAGCCATCATAATGATGGATAGCTTTCCAAACCTGTTCAACATATCGTCCGTCGGGGTCATTAGGATTAAAGGCCCAAACGGCAAATAAGATAATATCTTGCGCACTGCCTGTTACCGAAATAGGGACGATCATTTGCAAGGCTGGGTTATGTTCATCCAAAACCTTAAGCTTTAAGCCACCATACGAAAGTATTGCCATCCCTTTATGCTGGTTATCACCGAACCATAAAATATCCGACGGTTTTTGGGTATCGCTATCGAATTTTAATTTCTCAATACACTCACATTCCTGCATCACTAAAATATCAGGCTTATGGGCTAATATAAGTTCAGCCTTTTTTCGGAAAGCCATGTTACAATTCCAGGTGATGATACGCATGAACGCCGGTAATTAATTTCCATAAACTTAAACTTTTTATGACAATTCACGCAGTTTTATAGTTGGCTATAGCTTGTCAGCAAATCAAAATTCACGAAACCAAAACTCACTTTAGTCTAAAAAGTAACTTTAAACAATTTAAAGTTACTTTTTGTCACTTTGGTTCAAAAACCGCTTAATTTTTGTTTTTTGAGGCTTTTTAGTAAATTTGAACAAACCAAATTGATATGTATAACTTGCTTGTTTCTCCCAATGATGTCCAGGCTTCTTTACAGAAGCATATTTTAGCCGATGGTTTCGACCTGACTTTTGATATGGAAAAAAGCGAGGGCGTTTACATTTATGATGCCAAGCATAACCGCACCCTGCTCGACTTTTTTACTTGTTTTGCATCGGTACCCTTAGGTTATAATCATCCCAAAATGGTGAATGATGAGGAGTTTAAAAAGAACCTGATGCTGGCGGCGTTAACCAATCCGTCGAACTCGGATATATATACAACGCAATATGCGCAGTTTGTTGAAACTTTCGGCAGGATAGGCATACCAGAATACCTACCGCATGCTTTCTTTATTGCAGGGGGCTCGCTGGCTATCGAGAACGCGCTGAAAGTGGCGATGGACTGGAAGGTGCAGAAAAACTTTGCAAAGGGTTATACAAAAGAGATAGGTTTTAAAGTGATCCATTTTGAACAGGCGTTTCATGGTCGTTCAGGCTATACTTTAAGCCTTACCAATACCCAGCCGGCAAAAACAAAGTGGTTTGCCAAATTCGACTGGCCACGGGTATCGCTGCCGCAAATAAATTTCCCGTATAGTGACAGCAACCATGAGGATTTGTTACGGAGGGAAGAGCTATCAATCGCCCAGATCAAAGTGGCTTTTGAAGAAAATAAAGATGACGTTTGCGCTATTATTATTGAGCCAATCCAGTCGGAAGGCGGGGATAACCATGTGCGGCAGGAATTTTTAGAGAAGTTAAAGCAATTGGCTGACGAGAATGAGGCCATACTGATTTATGACGAAATACAAACAGGCGTTGGCCTCACCGGTAAATTTTGGTGCCACGAACATTTTGGCGAAAACGCCAGGCCCGATATATTAGCCTTTGGCAAAAAGATGCAGGTATGCGGTATACTTGCAGGCAAAAAAGTTGATGAGGTTGAAAACAACGTGTTTAAAGTGCCATCGCGGATTAACTCCACCTGGGGCGGCAGCCTGGTTGATATGGTGCGGTCATCAAAAATAATGGAAATTATTGAAGAAGATAATTTATGTGACAATGCTGCCCAAATGGGCGAGTATTTACAAAACCAACTCATTGATATTGCTGGCAGGCATCCTGTTATAAGTAACGTGCGTGGTAAGGGCCTTCTTACTGCTTTTGATTTCCCGGATAAAAAAAGAAGGGATAAATTTATTAATTCAGGTATGGAACGTAATGTAATGTTCCTGGGCTGCGGCGACCATACCATAAGGTTTAGGCCGGCGCTTATTATTGATAAAAAACATATCGACGATGGCCTGACAATACTCGAAAATATCTCCTCAAATCTGTAATAAGTGTAAAACTTTTAATACAAAAGTCGGTTTTACAATTAAATCAGTTAGATTTTCCTACTTATTTACCTATAACACGTAAAAACAGCCTTATTTAAGTATTAGGGCGTTAAAATATGCTATTTTTTCACCAATAAAGGCAATATTTTTAGTTATTACGCGTGTTAAATTTGGATAGGAAAGATAAGCAGATATTAGGAAATAAATAGCATGAGCAAGCACATTGAGAAATTAAAAAAACAACTTTTGGAAATCTCCGAGGTTGTAAATTCATTCAAATCGGAAGCAGTACAGGTGAAGGTTGTTGACAGGTTGTTAGACGCTATGATTGAATTGGAGAAGGCGGATGGCGATGGCGTTGAAATATTTAATAAAAGAAGTTACAAACAAAGAGGGAGTGACGAAGGAAGTTATTCTTCGCCAAGGGGAGCGAAGAAACCAGGCGCTACCAAAATTTTAAACCAACTTTTATCTTCTGATTTTTTTGACATACCGCATTCAATTTCATCCATAGCAAATTATTGTAAGGATACATTTGATTCTGATTTTAAAACATCCGAATTATCGGGTATTCTTTTAAAGCTTGCAAACGAACATAAGCTACGGAGAGAAAGAAGTAACGAGAATAACAGGTTTGAGTACGTGCGTGCGTAAAAGGGTTAAAGGCGAAAGGTAAAGGGCGAAAGGTGTAGGTTTTACCTTTTACCCTTCACCTGCCTAAAATCGCTAAAATAAGTCAAACAGATTATCCACCCCTAAAATCTTCTTCGAAGTAAATCCTTCAGCATATTTTACGCTGATGCTTTTGCCGAACTCGCGGGCGCGGGCTTCCACTACCTGTATAAACTCAGGTGATGATATATAGGTTTGGGGTTCATTTTCCCACTCAGGGTTGTAAAATTGTGAGCCGTAAGCACGTATACTTTCAATTTTTTTATCCCAGTGTTGCGTAATGTCTACCAATACGTCGGGCTTAATATAATTATCTTGTATAAAATGTAATACCAGGTTTGGGCGCCAGGCCTGCTGCAATTCGCCGTTAAAACTGGTTTCTACTTTTCTTAGGCCCGATAAAAATGCCGAAGCTTCCACCAATTCGCTTGCGCGGCCATGATCGGGGTGCCTGTCGTGATGGGCATTAGTAATTATTATTTCGGGTTGATATTTGCGTATGGCTTCAATAACCTTTAGCTGGTATTCGCGGGTATTTTGGAAAAAGCCATCGGGGATACCCAAATTTTCTCTTACTGTTAATCCAAGTATATGCGAAGCATCTGCAGCTTCCTGTTCACGTATTTCAGCTGAGCCCCGGGTACCTAATTCACCCCGTGTTAGGTCAGCGATCCCGACTTTTTTTCCGGCTGCAATATGTTTTAAAATAGTGCCTGCACAACCCAATTCGGCATCATCCGGGTGTACGGGTAAAATTAATATATCCAGTTTTATCATAAAAAATGTAAAGTTATTTGCCTTTGGCTAATAAACGGCTTATCCGTTTTCTGATCTTTGACGATAATGGTTTGGTAAAGGGATAAAAGAAATCTGTAACTACACCTGATCTGTCGATCAGGAATTTATGAAAGTTCCACCTGGGCACGGAACTAAGCTTGCCATTTTCTTTCTTCTCGGCAAAAAATTTATACAGTGGATGCGCATAAGGCCCGCGTACCCTTATCTTTTCAAAAACAGGGTAATTAACCCTTTGAATTTCGCAGAATGTTTCTATTTCGCTGCCTTCGAGGGGCTCCTGGCCACCAAAATCGTTTGAGGGGAATGCAATTATTTCAAAATCTTTTCCTGCAAAAGCATCCTTTAATTCCGCCAGTTCTTTTAACTGGGGTGTAAAACCACATTGGGAAGCGGTGTTTACTACTAAAAGGACTTTATCTTTATATTCAGACAGGCTGATTTCTTCACCGTTTAACTTTTGAATATTAAACCGGTAGATGTTGTTATCAATCATTATCAATCATTAGAAGAGGTATACCCTGCTTGCAGTAATATAGCTTCGATATCTTTTTGTTCATCAGGGTCGTAAGTCTCTTTCAAGTCATGCCCGAAAATTCGTGCCACAGATTGAAGCAAAAAGGCGTTAAACCCGCCTTTCAGATCTTTTACCATAGTATAACTGGTATACCCCGTTTCGCGGTCAATTAATTTTATTAATATCTCACCCTGACTAATTGTCAGGTCTTTAACTTCATTATTAAACAGCGTTTTAATTTCACTTTCGCATGTACTTATTAATTCTTTTTGCTTGCGCTTATCGCCTGTTAAAGCAAGGTCACGCTGTAACTGCCTGTACCGCTGGCCCGCAAAGCGCGCATACGGCAATACTTTCAATACATTATACCTTAAACGCCTGTAGTTATCAAGGTCAGCCTGGCTTTTAAATATGCGCGTATCCATTATCACCACTTCCCTAATCACTATCCATGGCATTAATTTGCCGCTGTCAACCGTCAGGTAAGTTTGGATGGTATCATTTTTGCCAAGTGCTAATGGCTCAATTTTGGGCGTAGGCTTGTCTGTCTGGGCTTTTAATGTCCCTATCGCACAACAAAACAGAAGCAAAAAGCCAATAAATTTCATAATTTTACGTATTACAAAATTAACGCAATTTTATTTAGTATTTGATAATAACCCGCAATTATAATTTTTATTGCGAGGTAATGATCTTTACAATAATAATAATTAATACCCGGCGATGAAAGAAATAGTGATAGACCTGGAAGCAGAGAAGAATGAAATATTAAAAAGATACCGTGCTTTGTTAAAGGCCAGTAAGTCAACCATGCAAAAGGGTGATAGGGCCATGATACGCAAAGCATTTGAAATGGCATTAGAAAGCCATAAAGATATGCGCCGCAAATCGGGCGAGCCTTACATTTATCACCCTATTGCTGTTGCCCAAATTGCTGCCGAAGAAATTGGATTGGGCACAACGTCCATAGTATGCGCTTTGCTGCACGATGTTGTTGAAGATACCAATATGACCCTTGACGATATTGAAAGGGAGTTTGGTAAAAAAGTGGCCATGATTATTGATGGCCTGACAAAAATATCGGGTGTTTTTGATACCAATAGCTCATTACAGGCCGAAAATTTCCGTAAAATGCTGCTTACGCTTGCCGATGATGTAAGGGTAATATTAATAAAGCTGGCCGATAGGTTGCATAATATGCGTACGATGGAGTATATGCCGCGTGATAAGCAGCTCAAACTCTCGTCGGAAACGGTTTATTTATACGCACCACTGGCGCACCGCCTGGGTTTGTATGCCATCAAATCTGAACTGGAAGACCTTTCGATGAAATACATGGAGAGGGAAATGTACCAAAAGATAAAAATTAAGCTTAACGAGAAGAAGGCGGAGCGCGAGAAATTTATCAGGGATTTTATCGAACCGGTAAAAAAAGTGCTTGAAGGGCAGGGTTTAATGGCCGACTTATTTGGCAGGCCGAAATCAATACATTCCATCTGGAATAAAATGAAGAAGAAGGCTATCCCGTTTGAAGAGGTTTATGATCTTTTTGCCATCAGGATAATATTGGATAGCGCCCCCGAACATGAAAAAGCCGATTGCTGGAAAGCGTATTCAATAGTTACCGACCTTTATCGCCCTAATCCTGATAGGCTGCGCGATTGGATTTCATCGCCGAAAGCTAATGGGTATGAGTCGTTGCATACCACCGTAATGGGGCCGCGTGGGCAATGGGTGGAAGTGCAGATACGCACCAAGCGAATGAATGAAATTGCTGAAAAAGGATTTGCGGCACACTGGAAATATAAAGAATCATCAACAGATAGCGGATTGGACCTTTGGGTGCAAAAAGTTAGGGAGATGTTAAAAAATCCTGATTCTAACGCGCTGGATTTCCTGGATGATTTTAAAATGAACCTGTTCTCTGACGAGATATTTATTTTTACGCCGAAAGGGGCACTTATTCAATTACCGTTAAATGCTACTGCGCTTGATTTTGCTTTTGAGATACATACCGATGTGGGGGCAAGTTGTATTGGTGCAAAGGTTAATCATAAGCTTGTTCCCCTTAACCACAAATTACAGAACGGCGACCAGGTAGAGATCATTACTTCGAGCAAGCAAACGCCAAAAGAAGATTGGCTCAATATTGTCGTTACTGCCAAAGCAAAAGCCAAAATAAAATCGGCGTTAAAAGAAGAAAAACGCAAGGTTGCCGAAGATGGTAAGGAGATATTGGAGCGTAAGCTGAAATCGCTGAAGATCACTTACAATTCAGAAAATATACATAAGCTTAGCTATTATTTTAAACTGCCCTCGACCCAGGATCTTTTCTTTAATGTTGCCCAGGGCATCATAGATATGAAGGACCTGAAAGATTACCAGGCATCCGAAAAAGTAATTGAGAATAAGCCGCAGGACAAAATAGAGGCCGAACAAGTACAAAGCCTGATGCGTAACCTGAAAGCCAAAGACAGCGATATGCTGCTGATTGGTGAGGATATGCAAAAGATAGATTATAAGCTGGCCAATTGCTGTAATCCTATCCCCGGTGATGATGTGTTTGGTTTTATTACAGTTAGTGATGGCATAAAAATACATCGTACCAACTGCCCTAACGCTGCCAAATTGATGGCTAACTACGGTTACCGCATTGTAAAAGCAAGGTGGACAAACCAGCAGGAGTTGGCGTTTTTAACCGGGCTTAGAATTACCGGTATTGATGATGTTGGTTTGATAAATAAGCTGACTACAGTAATATCTTACGATTTTAAAGTAAACATGCGCTCGATAACGGTTGACAGCGATAACGGTATTTTTGAAGGCTCGATAATGGTTTATGTTAATGATACCGAACACCTTGATAACCTGATAAAAAAGCTAAAGACTGTAAAGGGCGTTACCGGTGTTACCCGGTTTGATTCGGTGGCCGAAAAAGTGTCTTAATTGGTTGATTAGGTGAGTGGTTGATTAAGTGAGTAGTTGCATTTTAACTTAATCAACTTAAATTAATTGGTTGATTAAGTGAATGGTTGATTAGGTGGGTGGTTTTTATCAACCAATTACCAATAAACCGATATCACTAACCTAATCAACCCAATAAACTTAATCAACTATAAACTAATTATTAATAACTTTGTCCTTTAATAAAACAACATGCCTCAACAGGAAACCATAGCAATGGTTAAAAAAATTTTCGAGGCTTATCTCGAAAATAAAAACCTCAGGAAAACCCCTGAACGTTTTGCAATACTCGAAGAAATTTATTCGCGCACAGATCATTTCGATGTGGAATCGTTGTATATCCACATGAAAAATAAAAAATACCGCGTTAGCCGTGCTACTGTTTACAATACTTTAGAGTTGCTGGTATCGTGCGACCTGGTTACCAAGCACCAGTTTGGCAAAAACATGGCGCAATTCGAAAAATCATACGGCTATAAGCAGCATGACCATATCATATGCATTGACTGTGGCAAAGTGGTTGAGTTTTGCGACCCCCGCATACAACAGATACAAAGTATGATGGGCGGCCTGCTTAAATTTGAAATAAAACATCATTCCTTAAACCTGTACGGCAATTGCGAAAAATTACGTGCAGGCTTTTGCGACAGAAAAGTTTAAATTTCCTGAGAACGTGATAAAAATCATGATATTTGAAGCGGTTTAAAACTCCATAAACAAATAAAAACAATCCTTATTATATAGATAAATAAAAAATTAATGGCTGTTGACGTATTATTAGGCCTCCAGTGGGGCGATGAAGGTAAAGGAAAAATTGTTGACGTACTGAGCGCAGGTTACGACCTGATCGCACGTTTCCAGGGTGGCCCAAATGCAGGCCATACGCTTGAATTTGATGGTAAAAAGTTTGTTTTAAATACGATACCATCGGGTATATTTTTTGAAAACACCATGAACCTTATAGGCAATGGTGTAGTAATTGACCCCATTACCTTAAAAAAGGAAATAGACAAGCTAAAAGCCGCAGGGCACGACCTTCTTGCTAAAAAGAACCTGATGATAGCAAAACGGGCGCATTTGATATTGCCAACCCACCAATTGCTTGATGCAGCTTCGGAGAAGAAGATGGGTGAAGGAAAAATTGGTTCAACTTTAAAAGGTATTGGCCCAACCTATATGGATAAAACCGGGCGCAACGGTTTGCGTATCGGCGACATAACGTTACCTGATTTTAAAGACCGCTACCAGAAGCTTACAGACAAGCATGTATCGATGTTGAAAGCTCTATATGGCGAAGTAGATGATTTCTCGGAACGCGAAGCGGCATTTTTTGAGGCTATTGATCTTATAAACCAATTTCCGCTGGTTGATTCGGAACATGTGGTAAACAAGTACCTGCGAAAAGGTAAAAAAGTTTTGGCCGAAGGTGCGCAGGGCACTATGCTTGATATTGACTTTGGTTCATATCCTTTTGTAACTTCTTCAAATACTACAACCGCCGGTGCTTGTACCGGTCTTGGCATTGCCCCTAACAAAATTGGCGAGGTAATAGGCATATTTAAAGCTTATTGCACACGTGTTGGCGGTGGTCCGTTCCCAACAGAATTGAATAATGAAACCGGTGAAGAATTGCGCCGCATAGGTCACGAGTTTGGCGCTACAACCGGCAGGCCCCGCCGTACTGGCTGGATTGACCTGCCGGCTTTAAAATATGCCATTATGCTGAACGGCGTTACCCAAATGGTAATGACCAAAGCGGATATATTAAGCGGTTTTGACAAAATATATGCATGTACACACTATAAATATTTAGGCGAAACGATAGACTATATGCCTTATGATATTTGTGCTGTTGACGCTGAACCTGTTTTTAAAGAGATAGACGGCTGGAATGAAGACATAACGGGTATTACCCAGGTTTCGCAAATACCCGCCAAGCTGGCATCATATATCAACTTTTTAGAAGCAGAATTAGGCGTGCCGGTAAAATATTTATCAGTAGGACCTGATAGGGTACAGACATTGGTGCTGCATTAATTTCTTTGGATTAATTTCGTGGGGATGCATACAATGCGTCCCCGCAATTTTTTATAGTGGTTCAATTAGTAAATAATTCTCAAGCTTTTAAAGCCAAAGCCCTAAAGTGGGCATCGTCCTTTGATGCTTTTTGCTATCTCGATTCAAATAACTTTAACGACCCCTATTCAAAATTCGATACTTTAATAGCAATTGGAGCTAAAGATGAAATCATTGCCAATGCCGGAAATGCCTTTGAAGAATTAGAAAAATTCCGTAAAAAGCATCCGGACTGGATGACAGGTTTTTTTGGATACGATCTTAAAAATGAAACGGAAAATCTTACATCATCTAACATAGATCACCTCAATTTCCCTGATCTTTATTTTTTTGTACCACAATACCTTATCCTGTTCAAAGGAAATGAAGTGGAAATAATTGCAGATGATCCTCAATACATTTTTGGAGTTATTGAGAAACAGATAATTCACCCTGATCGTGCGTCATCTGCCGTAAATGTCTTATCCCGTATAAACAAAACCACCTATTTAAATACCATTGCAAAAATCAAAGAACATATTAACCGCGGTGACATCTATGTAACCAACTTTTGCCAGGAGTTTTTTGCTGAGGGTGCCGAGATTGACCCGTTAGCTGTTTTTTTGAAATTGAATGATGTTTCGCCAACACCTTTTACTTCTTTTTTTAAATGGAGAGGTAATTATATCCTATGTGCATCACCAGAACGTTTCCTGGCCAAACGAGGTAACAAATTAATTTCACAGCCAATAAAAGGAACTGCCAAGCGTGGCGAAAATCCCGCGGAAGACGAGAACATTAAACAACAATTGCGTAATCATGTAAAAGAACTACAGGAAAATGTAATGATAGTTGACCTGGTACGCAATGATCTTACCAAATCAGCAAAAAAGGGTACCGTTAAAACCGAAGAGCTATTTGGCATTTACAGCTTCAAACAGGTGCACCAAATGATCTCGACAGTGGTATGCGAATTGAAAGAAGATATTTCGGTGATACAAGCTATAAAAAACAGCTTCCCGATGGGCAGCATGACGGGCGCACCCAAGATCAGCGCTATGCAGTTGATGGAGGAATTTGAACACAGCAGGAGGGGAGTTTATTCCGGTGCTATTGGTTATTTCGGCCCCGACAATGATTTTGACTTTAACGTGGTGATACGTACGTTGCTCTACAACCAAAAAAGCAAATACTTGTCGTTCCAGGCAGGAAGTGCCATAACCTGGCACGCTGATGCAGAAAAAGAGTATGAAGAATGCTTGCTTAAGGCAAAAGCGATTTTGGAGGTGTTAAGTCAACCACTATCTTCTTCCCAATCCTCACGTTGATATCAGAGCCATTTGCAAAAAATGCCGAATAAGGTTTAGCCTTCAAAAAAGGCGCAAATTTTTCGCCATATAATTCGCTAACATCAGCCTCAAAAATAGGGTTGTTAACATTGGCTACCTGCCACGATATATGTTCAACCTGGTACTCCATAGTTTTGGCAGGGCTTAAGCCGTTATAACCCCAATAATGCTCGAAAATAAATTCTTCCGGGCTTCCGGGTTTAATAGTTTCAAAATTATTGCTTACTGTGCCGCCGGGTTTGTTCGATATTCCTTTTAGCTTCCATTCATACAGAAACTTTGTGTGGTTATCTCCCATGCGGATACCCGAATGCCGCATGGGCAGCGCGCGGTAATGTTCTTTATATAAATTATTGGCAATAAGTACGATCAGGCTTTTAGGCACAATTTCGCTTACAAATACAGCACCCCGTTTCCATTCTTTTCCATCGAAATGCTTCACATAAAAACGAAGGTTTACTTCTTCAAAATTGATATGGAATGGCCACTTTACCCCGAGTACATGCGTATCCAAAAACATAAAGCCAACCATGCTAACAAGGGTTTTCCGTTGCCATTGGTCAAGCACGGTTGCGGCGGGTAAATATGGTTTTAATATCTCCGGGTCAACTTCGTAATTAAGCATCAACAGGTTTTTCCATTGTGCTTTTAAAAATTGCATTTTAGCCATTGAATATCAGAGGGAATATTTTGTTGTGATGACTTCGGACTTAAAACTTTCGGCTCAGGACTTTCGACTCAACTATCCTTGCGTTTAAACAAGTTCACTTTCGATTCCTTGCCTTTCAGCAGGCGCTCTATATTTTTTTGATGGGTAACCAATATAAGTGCACAAATACACATCCCGAAAATAACTATAAGGTTGTTGGTGTATTTATTATAAATAAAAGTGACGCCTATCAGGTAAGTAAAGCCTCCGATTATAGAACTTAGCGACACATAGCGGGTTATTAAGAGTACGATTACAAACACAATGATACAAAGCAAAGCTGCCGATAAATTAACTGCCAGCACCATCCCGAATAATGTTGCAATACCTTTGCCGCCCCTAAAACCAGCGAACACCGGGAATAAATGGCCCATAACCGCTGCTATACCAAGGGCCAGCTGATAACTGATATAATTTGAGTGCGGGCCGCCTGTGGTTGAAACACCAATAAAAAAAGCCAGGTTAGTGGCCGTAAAACCTTTCAGGATATCCATGAGCATTACCGGGATACCTGCTTTTTTGCCCAAAACCCTGAAAGTATTGGTGGCGCCCGCGTTGCCACTGCCATATTCGCGTACATCAATTCCGTAAAATGCCTGTCCTATCCATACCGCCGTAGGGATAGATCCAAATAAATAGGCTATTATTAATACTGAAATCGAATTGATGTTGATCATTTCTGCACAATATTAATAAAATGATAGTGTACTAAAACTATACTCATTAATCTTTAACCGCTTTAAGACTTAAATCTAAACTTTTTACAGAGTGCGTTAATGCGCCTACCGAAATATAATCAACGCCGCAGGTGGCATATTCACGTATATTATCAATAGTTATCCCGCCTGATGCTTCGGTAACATATTTCCCACCGATAGTGTTTACAGCCTTCCGTAAGTCACTGTAATTAAAGTTATCAAGCAATATACGGTTTATACCGCCGGTTTGCAAAACCTGACCCAATTCGTCAAGGTTTCTTACTTCGATCTCTATCTGAAGCTGTTGATTATTGTCAGCCAAATACTGTTTGGTTTTTTTAATGGCCTGTTTTATCCCGCCCGAATAATCGACGTGATTATCCTTTATCAGTATCATATCATACAAGCCAAAGCGGTGGTTAACCCCGCCGCCAATGCGTACCGCCCATTTCTCAAGGTACCTTAGCCCGGGCGTAGTTTTACGGGTATCTAAAACTTTAGTATTTGTACCTTCTAAAATATCAACTACCTGGCGGGTTTTAGTGGCAATGCCACTCATGCGCTGCATACAGTTTAATACCAGGCGCTCAGCTTTTAAAATACTTTGCGCATCGCCATCAACTTCAAAAGCAATGTCGCCAAATTTTACTTTCGCGCCATCATTTAAAAAGATATTTAATTTAAGATTGGTATCAACAATATGAAATATCTCAGCAGCCAGTTCAACGCCGGCCAAAATGCCGTCATCTTTAACTAAAAGTTTTGCTTTGCCTTGTGTACCTGCCGTAATGGTTGCTAATGATGTGTGGTCACCATCGCCTGTATCTTCATCCAGTGAATTTACTATAAACTGATCAATAAATAATTTGTCCAAATCGCGTGGCTTTTTCGAAGCCCAAAAGTAACAACAATTCGGGAAGGTTCATAGTTTTTTGCTCATAGACAATGGTTCATAGCTCATAGACCATGGTTTTTGTGTACGAACGGGGCCTCATTGTTTTTACCATGAACTATGGTCTATGAGCCATGCGCTAACAACTACTTCACCTTCTCCACTTCAATCCGCAATTCAATTATCAACAAGCTTCCGCCTGTGTCTTTAAGTGTATA
This sequence comes from Bacteroidota bacterium, assembly GCA_013288235.1. Lineage (GTDB taxonomy): Bacteria > Bacteroidota > Bacteroidia > Sphingobacteriales > Sphingobacteriaceae > Mucilaginibacter. The sequence goes on from JABDCF010000084.1 coordinate 17,974, forward strand.
AGCTATGCGGTAAGGGCCTTTGTCGGTACTTACAATTAAAACGCCAAACCGGTAAAATGGGTTCGAGGTTACTTTGTGCAACATTTTAACTGAACGCAGCTTATTTTGGCTGAAAAATTTATCGAGAATAATTTCTGCCTGTGCTTTTGTATAAACATTTTCATTGTCTGGTATCGCGATCTCCACGTTTGGTGCGAACTGTTTTGCAAGGTCATGAATATTCCCATGCCTTATCAGGTCAGCAATTTTATCTATCGGATCTGCAGGGGGTATTGCAGGTCCACTAAATAAAATAATGAATATCGATAGATAAAACAGTTTCATAATAACTATCAGACAACAATAAAAAACAGACGTTACAACGTGGCAGGCGGAACAAGGCACATTTAGTTGAACAAGCCAGAACGGAGAGGGGGCAACTAACTAAATAAGCTATTAAACTTAATCAATTACTCACGTAATCAACTTAATCAACCGATATTAATAAATTACTATACCACATTACAACGTTGCCTTTATATTTGCATTGTGGAAAATCAAAAAAAAATAGCATTAATTATCCTCGACGGCTGGGGTTATGGCCGTAATGATGCGTCGAATGCAATACTTGCAGCCCATACGCCATTCTTTGATTCGCTGATAAAAAATTATCCTAACTCAAAACTCGAAGCGTCGGGCACAGCAGTGGGCTTACCGGCCGGACAAATGGGTAACTCGGAAGTCGGGCACATGAATTTAGGTGCAGGCCGGGTTGTTTACCAGGAACTGGGCCGCATACATAAAGCGGTTGATGATAATGAGTTCCCCGGTATACCGGTATTAAAGGACGCATTTGAATACGCCAAACAAAACAATAAAAACGTACATTTTATGGGGCTGGTGTCTGACGGCGGCGTGCATTCACATATCAGGCATATAAAAGGTTTGTGTGATGCCGCCATGGCTTACAACCTGGATAAAGTATTTATCCATGCTTTTTTGGATGGGAGGGACACCGATCCAAAATCGGGAGCAGGATTTATTACAGACCTTGAAGACCATATCAAGGGCACACCTGTTAAATTGGCCTCGGCTATTGGCAGGTATTATGCGATGGATAGGGATAACCGCTGGGAACGGGTTAAACTGGCGTATGACCTGATGGTTAACGGCATAGGTGAACCATCGTACAATATCGTTCAATCCATTAAGGAATCTTATTTAAAAGATGTTACCGATGAGTTTATAAAACCGATTGTAGGGGTCAATGAAAACGGTAGCCCGGTTGCCGTTATTGAAGATGGCGATGTGGTAATTTGTTTCAATTTCCGCACTGACCGTGGCCGCGAAATTACCATCGCGTTAACGCAAAGGGCATTCCCTGAATATAACATGCACCCGCTCGACCTGCGTTATATTACTATGACGCCCTATGATGAAACGTTTAAAAATGTAAAGGTGATCTTTGACAAGGACGACCTTACAGAAACCCTCGGTGAAATTTTACAGGAAGCCGGCAAAAACCAGATACGGATAGCGGAAACCGAGAAATACCCGCATGTAACATTTTTCTTTTCGGGCGGTCGCGAAAAGGAATTTAGTAATGAAAAACGCTTACTGGTGCCATCGCCAAAAGTAGCCACCTACGACTTACAGCCAGAAATGAGCGCTGAAGATATCCGCGATGCCATTATCCCTGAGCTGAAAAGCCACTGGGCCGATGTGATCATACTCAATTTTGCCAATACTGACATGGTGGGTCATACGGGTGTATTCAGCGCAGTGGTTAAAGCAGCCGAAACGGCAGATAGTTGCACGAAAGCAGTGGTGGAAACCGGCATTGAAAATGGCTACTCCTTTATAATAATCGCCGATCACGGCAATGCTGACTATATGGTAAATGAAGACGGATCGCCAAACACAGCGCACACTACTAACCTGGTGCCATGTATTATTATTGATAAGGATGTGAAGCATGTGAAAGATGGCAAACTGGGCGATATAGCGCCTACCATTTTAAAAATAATTGGCGTTCCTATCCCCGAAAAAATGACCGGTAATGTATTGGTGTAAATCTAAGCCTAACATATTTATCTTTTTAACAGGTGGTATTCTGCTTGCTATTTGTGCAACGGCATGCAAGCCAGATGCTAAAGAGAATGGTACTTTAAAATATTTTGATTTAAATGGATATTTTACAAAAGAGTCGCTGCGGCTTGCCAAGGAAAATAAAACCGTTTTAAAAACAGTAACACATAACAGCGATACCGAAAGCCGTACAGTACATATTGCCAATTGGGAACTTGAATTAGATTTATTTAAAAGCGCTGACATTAACCGCCCGGCATGGAAAAATGGCTATACGGTGATTGATGAAGACAGTGTACTGATATACAAAGCAAAAACGCCTGATCTGAAAGTGCGCGAAATACTTATCAGAAAAAATAAGGGCAAAGTTAAATGGATACTGATCTACGACAAAACGCCCGAATCTAATTGGTTAGGGTTCAAGGTGCGGCCACTTAACTATACCACAGAAAAGCTAAGCTATTTTCCTGACTCGCTTTATTTGATTGAGAAAGATCAGCACGTGAGATTAATGGGCAATAACCATTACCGGATACAAGGAGTAATTGTTCACTAATACCTGCGAGCCAGGGCTT
>JABDCF010000085.1:0-17836 GCA_013288235.1 Bacteroidota bacterium
TTTAAAAAGCAAACCGCAAGCTCGTTATTAGCCAATGGTTTTACCCAAATCTCTATCCCATCGAAAGCATAATACCTGAATGCTTCCATGCCCAGCGGATCCTGGTCGAGGGCTATAATGTCCTTATTGATAAGGATAGCTGTAGTTTGTGCCGACATTTTGCGCAGATCGTTACCGGCCATCAACGGGGCGGCCAGCATGCACCAAAGCGAAAAATGGGCTTTATCTTCATTATATTTCATGCCATTGCCAACCTCAAGCATATCCGGGTCATTCCAATGGCCGGGGCCGGCATATTGGCGGATACTGTCCTGCCTGTCCAGGATATTTAAAACGCTCAAAGGCTTCCAGCCATTTTTCGCAACAGCTTCAGTAAATGCCGGGCCAATGTCACCGGTACTGCGCCATAACTGGCCCACAGCTTTTGCCCAGCGCCAGGGATCATGCTGTCCCCACTCGCATAGGCTGAATACCATTGGCCGCCCGGCTGCGCGAATGGCCTTGCTCATGGTGGTATAAGCTTCAATGGCATTAATACCATCGGCGCTGCACCAATCGAACTTGAGGTAATCAACGCCCCATGAGGCATATAAGCGGGCGTCCTGATATTCGTAGCCGCGGGTGCCCGGGTAACCGGCGCAGGTTTTTGTGCCGGCACAGTTGTAAATACCAAATTTCAGACCTTTGGAATGTACATAATCTGCAAATTCCTTCATCCCGTTTGGGAATTTTTTTGGATCAGCTACCAGGTTGCCATCCTTGTCCCGCTCCATCGTCATCCAGCCATCATCCAACACAAAATACTGGTAGCCGACATCTTTCATGCCCGACGACACATAGGTATCCACCATGCCTTTTAGCAGCGGCTCATCGATATTGGTTTGAAACGTATTCCAGCTGTTCCAGCCCATGGGCGGCGTTTGGGCCAGCCCCTCGAACTTTTGAGCGAACAAGGTGCTGCAAGTAGTTATACTAAGTAGCGATGCCAGCAGGAGGTGTTTTACGGGTTTTATATTCATGGTTTATTTATTATTGGTCATATCTCAAAAAACTTTGTCATTGCGAGGCACGAAGCAATCTCGTCGTGGTGCGTTAGCGTTGGTGCATTGACGTTGGTGCATTGACGACGAGATTGCTTCCTCGTTCCACCTCGCAATGACAAAATTTGTTAATTCTTCAATTCCCCATCCGGTTTATTTAATGACTGAAACATGTTAATCCCTTCAGAATTCTTTATGATTATGGATGATGTATTGCCTGATGTTTGCGCTTTTGTAAAACGCATCTCCGCACCTTTTACCTCATCAAAAACAAAGGCCGGGCGCTGGTCATCAGTCAAAAAGCTTAGTTCAACATTATCTAATTTTAATCCTTCAACATGCCTTACAAAAAAACCATAAGCGGGTAATACGCCAAAGCTGCCTGGCTCGGGGTAGCCTTTTTCCATTTCGGCCACCTGGCGTTCGGCTTGCTGAGATGTGCCGCCGCCTTTGTAATATATTTTTACATCTTTGATATCAATATCTTTAATGGTATGGCCGGGCAAACCGCTGATCAATACACCCTGCCCCGGTTCAACGTTATAAGCAATAACATTACTGATAATTACCCTACGCAGCTCGCCAATTGGTACACCTTCCGGGCCGCGCATGCGTGCACCCAGCCTTAAAAAGATGGGCGCATTTACAATATCGCGCATGGTAATGTTGGTGATTGTAATATCCTCGAGTAACGCGCCATCTACCGTTTCAAGGGCTAATCCGCGGCAATAGTTAAATACGCAGTTTGATATGGTGATATTTTTAAACCCGCCATTCGATTCGGTGCCGAATTTTATACGTCCTGTAGGCTCTTTTATAGTTCTTTTATAAGTGCCGTCCAAAAACGAGCCTTCTTCAAAACCGCTCACTTCGCAATTGGTGATAGTCACATTTTCGGTAGCACGGGCAAAGCCGAGGCCGAAGGTACTTTTTAAACAAATGCCATCGTCGTAAGGAGAATTTACGCTGCAATCAGATACGTGTACGTTGCGGCAGCAGTCGATATCCATACCATCGCGGTTGGTATCTTCCTTTATGTTGCTGATGGTAAGGTTATCAACGCCGGTGGCCAAAATACCAAACCAGCCGCCATGCAGTATCGTAATGTCTTTGATATTTACATTTCGACAAAGGTACAAGGCTATGGCTTTGTTAGCCGATTGCTTGTTTTTAACAAAGTCATGATATAGTCCTTTGCCCCATATCATCCCCTGGCCGAGTATCGAAATATCATGCAGGTTTTCGCCCCATATCAAACTATTATGCCAGTGGCTATGGCCCGAGTCCTGGTAGGTGGTGTTTACACTCGCTTCTTCCTCGTCATAACCATTTTCGGCAGTTACAGGGGCTGCGATAATTGTTGCACCCTGGTCAATCAGCAGTGAAATATTGCTTTTTAAATGGATGGAACCTGATAAATAATTGCCAGCGGGCAAATAAACGGTACCGCCGCCGGCGGTAGCAGCAGCATCAATAGCTTTGTTTATGGCTTTGCTGTCTAAATTTGTACCATCGCCAATAGCGCCGTAATCTTTTACATTGAAGTAATTTGATGGCGCACTGTTAGTTGCATGCGCAAAATTTAGCGATGCTAAAAGGATGATAAATACCAGTTTAAATTTATTTGCCATAATTAAATAAGCTAAAAGCTGAATGCTAAAAGCAAAAAGCTTTCATCGGTTTGTAATCTATTTTATCTTTGGTTGCCCGCTTCATCAAAGTCTTTAAAACTAAAGGTAATATGAATTCGGCATAATTTTCTAACTCTTGCATTCGCTTCGCCTCACCTAAATCCTCTCCAAAGGAGAGGACTTCAGCTTCGCGCCGGTAAAAAACGCTCTTTTTTAAAGCTCCTCTCCTTTTGGAGAGGGGTTGGGGTGAGGCGAAAAACGCTTCCGCCTATATCAAATTTAGCTAAATAACCCGTTAATCCTACTTTTTATCAGCCACCAAATAAACAACACTATAAGCGGGTACTGTAACAGTTATCCCGCCCGTTACCGCTGCTGTATTGGCGGCTATCGAAGCATAATTAGCAGGGCCGCCTGTTGCACCGCTTGCAGGGCCCACCCCATTAACCAGTACATCATGCGAGAATGGGGCATTGTCAGTACCGCCGTTAAGTACATAGTAATAGTAGTTGGCACCTATTGAAAAATTATTGAAAGCTACATTAACTACATGTGCCCCGCTTCCCTGGTTTACCAGTATAACGCCTGCTTCGCCCGATGAAAAAGAAGAACCATAGCTAACTATATCGCTGGTGTTGCTTACCGCGCTAACCATCCTGTCGCCAAAATATTTTTGGAAAAAGTACATGTAGTAAAATGCCGGGCGGGCATTCCATATAGGGGCGTTAGGTTCAGCCCCGCCGTTACTTGATGAATTGTTAAATATTCCCTGGTCATCGCCATTGCCCCATGAGTTTGCAAGGTCCCAGCGGCTGGCCATACTAATCTGGTTTTTCATTACTTCGCCCAATGTCATTACGGCGTGCAAGCCTGCAATATTTGAAACATCCTGGCTGGAGCCTACAGCCTGTATGTTCCACTCGTCCATTGCTACGGGCTTTTGTGTTACCCCGGTACCTTGTACCGATGTTTTTACCCAACTCATCATTGAACTTGTTACAGGTATGGGTGTACCCAAAATTGTAGCAGGACTTGAATTATCGTTATAAGGTGTAAAATAATTATGTACTACAAAAAAATCAGCAGTATTGCCGGCAGCTGATAAAACATCATGGTTCCAGTTGCTAACGCCCGAATTGTTACCCACGTCGTTCGAGCTTGTTAATACAATACCGATCTTGATATTGGCGTTTCCAACCTGTGCCGCAGCTGCACGCATCGAATCGGCAAATACCTGGAAATGCGTACCATAAACGGTACCTGTTATAATCTGTGGCTGGCCATCCTGGTTCTTAGTTTGATCGATCCGGTAACCGGCTTCCCAATTGCCGTAACATTCGTTGCCTACTTCCCAATATTGTGTACGCCCTTTATCATAACGTACCCAATTTGCTGCTAAATGCGCGGCAACCTGGTCGGGGTGTGGACTTGTGCCATAACGGGCGTAACCGTAGTTAACGGTTATTAGCCCGGTGCTGTTTGTTTGTTGTAATACGTTGTAGTAGTTGGCAAGGCTGATTGTAAAGCTTTGGGTGTTACCCCCCCATCCAATAATACGCAGCGGAAGAATTGCCGTTAAGATCAAGCAAATTGGCAGGCGCATCAGCCGGTATGGGAACAGTTGAACCATCGGCATTCCAGAAGTACATATCAGAAAGACTGCCACCTGGCGCCCTTAATATCTTTGGCGCCAATGCTGTTATATTGGCCATTAATACCGGCTCGGTAACCATTTGCCCCATATAAGGGTTGGTATTATTGCCATATATGTTGGTTGATGCTTTGGTCACTATTTGGCTAAGGTCGACAGTAACTGAAACCGCGCCGGATGATGACGGCTTAGTGGCGCTTTGGGTGTTGGGCGCCGTAAATGTTTTTGGCTGCCATGTGTTCAGGAAAAAGCCTTGTGTAGTGGCCAATGCGGGGTCAGTGCCTGTCACTATTGCGCCGCCAGGCCCGGTTCCTACGCCTGTGCTTACTGTGGTGGGTGTAGTGGTAGTTCCGCCGCCCCCTCCCGAGTTACCCGCGGGATCTTTTTTACACGATTGGATTGCTACAACCAGGGCAGCAATTATTAATACTGTTTTTTTAATGTTTTTCATGTCTAATTTTTTATTCAGTTTCACTTATTTCTTTATGGTTCTTTAATTATCCAACTCTGTTTATAATCTCTATACATGCCCTGGTGTTATGATAGGGGCATTTCCATATCCCAACCTTATCCTCCGAACGCATTACCTGGCCATATTGATTTGTTCCCCAAAACCATTCGCCATTCGTTTTATCTAATATTTTATTTTTTTACAAACTGCCAGTTATTGAGCGATATATCTAAATATTTTTCATTGCCGCTTATTTGCCAGGCATTGTAAAAACCCACCATAGCTTCGGCCTGTACCCACCAATGTTTTTCCTTTATTAACCGACGGTCGGCAGGCTCATACTCATACCACAAACCGCCATCATTATCCAGGCCTTTTATTGTTGCGTCTGTGATATCAATGGTTATCCTTTTTATTATCCCAATGGCAGTTTCATTTTCAATCACCTCTGCTGCTTCCAGTAAAAGCCAGGTTGCCTCAATATCATGCCCGTACGAAACCAGGCCCGATTTCGGTTTCCAGCGCTCATCAAAAAATAATATTAGGTGATGGCTTTGATGATCGATAAAATGATCAAGAAAATTATCGATCAGCATCTGGATATGCTCTTTTAAAGCTTTATCCGGCCAAATGCGGTACAGGTTGGTAAAACCTTCCAGCACATGCAAATGCGTGTTCATAGTTTTTTTCTCATTCGCATCCTTTGCACTTAGCCGCAAATCATCTATCGGCTTCCATTCCCTTGTAAATGCTTCAAAATACCCGGATTCCACGGGATCGTAAGCTTTTTCGACCAGGAGGTTAAAAAGATCAATAGCTTTTTGTTTCGCAGCTCCGCTGCCCGAGGCCCTGTAATACTCACTTAAAGCATAAATAGTAAATGCTATGGCATAAACCTGTTTTTTGGTATCGAGCGGATTGCCTTTATAATCAACAGACCAGTAAACACCACTATATTGTTTATCAATGATGTGATCAATAATATACTGGTAAGCCCTGGTTGCCATTTGCAGATGTGAAGGCTCCCGGTTAAGAATATAAGCCGATGAAAAGGCCCACAAAATGCGGGTATTTAGTACCGATCCCCTGGGCGCATTGACAGTAATTTGGTTATCGTTATCAATTTTACCATAAAAGCCGCCGTTTATATCATCCGGTGTATTTTCCGACCAAAACTTAAGGATTTGGGCAAGTTCGTCGCCAAGCTCTTTTTTATAAAAAGCTATTCTTTCCTTAATTTCCAGTTCTTTAAGCATTTTTATCAGTACTATTTTTACTTTTTATAATGTCGTTTTAACACTTTTCCGTTTTGCGCCGAACATTTTATTTTTTAACAAGACTTTCGACTTCATACTAAAGAGTTTAAAGTGCTTTATTGTTATCGATTATGCTGTAAATTGTATTTACCGATGAGGCTGAGCGCAAACCATCCGCGGCCGTGTTGATCACGTAATCCAGCAGTTTATCCACCGTTGTCGTAGCTACATGCATCCGGGTATCCGATGAGGCATAATAAATAAACACTGCCCCGTCATCATCTTTTATCCACCCGTTGCAGAATACAACGTTTGATACATCGCCAACCCTTTCATCGCCTTCAGGGGCTAAAAAATACCCTGCTGGCTTGTACAATACTTTTGTAAGATCGTGCAGATCTGTCATAAACATATATAACACATAACGCAGGCCGGCGGCCGTATTGCGTACGCCATGTGCAAGATGCAGCCAGCCTTTATCGGTTTTTATCGGCGTTGGGCCCTGGCCATTCTTGGCTTCATAAACTGTATGGTAATTTTTATTGTCGATGATGGTCTCATGGTCAACTTTGGCATTTTCCATCGTATCAGATAACCCAAACCCGATCCCCCCGCCCTTGCCCGCACTTATAAAACCATCCTGCGGACGGGTATATAAAGCATATTTGCCGTCCACGAATTCAGGATGTAAAACCACATTCCGTTGCTGTGGCGAGTTGGTTATCAAGTCCGGCATGCGCTCCCATTTTACAAGATCTTTTGTGCGGGCAATGCCGCAGGCCGCTACCGCCATCGATTGATCGTGCGCCGGGGCTTCGGGGTCGCGCCTCTCTGTACAGAACAGGCCATATATCCAGCCATCTTCATGGGCGGTTAGGCGCATATCATACACATTGGTATCTGGTTCTTCAGTTTCCGGCAATTCAACAGGATAGTCCCAAAACGTAAAATTGCCAATGCCATCGGGGCTCTCCGCTACTGCAAAAAATGATTTTCGGTCAACACCCTCCACACGGGCTACCATTAAATATTTACCATTCAATTTTATTGAGCCTGCATTAAAGGCCGCATTAATACCAAAGCGCTCCATTAAATACGGATTTGTTTCGGGATTGAGATCGTAACGCCAGTTTAGCGGCGTATGGGCAGCCGTTAACACAGGGTTTTTATAACGGTCGAAAACGCCATTCCCAATCCCCGATACCTCATTTGGCTGGGTGATCAGTTCGCGGTGCGCTATTTCTAACAGGTTCAAACGTTTTTCAAATTCTTTTGTCATGTGTTTTTTTTTGTAGAGACGCAATACTTGCGTCTCCCGTATGCATTTCGTAGGGCATTATGGGCAAATCGCATAGGAGACGCAAGTAATGCGTCTCTACATAAGTTGCCCTTAATATTCTTTCAATTTATTCCACCATGTTTTTTTCAGGATAATTATTATCACTGCCAGTATTGCTATGGTAATCAGTAATGGCATTTTTTGCTGCAACACCAGGTACATGGGCAATATGGTGAGGCAGCATTGCGCCCCGGTACCAATTACCACGTTAAACATATTCAGTTTAAAGTTTTTATTATGCTGGAATGAAGGATCATCCACCAAAGCAGCCTGCTTAACCGGCTCCCAAAAACCCCAGGGGCGTACATTGGTATAAAAGGATTTTAATACGGCCATATCTGTTGGCGGGGCGGCGTATGAGCCTATGATAGAACCTGCTAATGACAGCGCAAACATTACCGGGAACCAATATAAAAGGTCGGCATCGGCTATAAAAACAGAAAAAACCATTGCTGTAATAATCCCGGTCAACATTCCCCAAAAAAAACCGTTGGCGTTAAAGCGCCACCAATGCCATTTTAAAACATTTGATGCGATATAGCCCCCATATAATGCCGATACTATCCATTGTAACGCACTATTCACGTCCTTTATAAAAAAACCAAGTATAACGCCAAAAGCTACAACCACAACACCTACCAAATAATTCATCGCTATCGTTCGCCTGGCCGATGCTTTTGGGTTTACATATTTGATATAAATATCATTAACAATATAAGCCTGGGCGGCATTCATGGTACCGCTAAAGGTGCTCATAAAAGCGCCTAATAACCCGGCAAGCAGTAAACCTACCAGGCCTACGGGCAAAAAGTTATTGATAACCGCCGGTAATATCCGCTCAAAATCTATAGCGCCGGTGGCGTCCTTTAAATTCATCTGGTGGTAAAATATCAAGCCCAGAGCAGTAAGACTAATGATTAGCGTATAGCGGATGGGCAGCAGGATAATATTTACAAAGCCGCTCATTTTACTGGCTTCTTCGGGCGAGCGGGTTGAAAGTATTTTCTGCATATCGTAATTTGGCGCGGGGCCTGCCAATGCTGCAAAAAAGCCTTTAAATGTCATCATCATAAAAAACAGGCCGAAAAGTGAATAGCCATCGCTTTTTATTTTGGCATTTACTTCAGTAATAATATTCGACCAGTTTAAATTAAGGTGTGTGCCAAAAAACGGGCTGTACCAGCCACCCGGGACATTTAAATGATGGCTGTTAAGCTGTGCTGCCGCGATAAAACCTATCCAGATACAGGCTACGGTCATGATGCCATATTTTACCATATCGCCTACCACAATGCTGTGCATCCCGCCTAAAATGGAATAAAACATCGCGAAAAGTGTAAAAATAACGCCATAAACATGGGGCACATATTGAGGGGCAACATTAAAAGGGATATAACCCTTTATCATATCCCAGGGAACAAAAATTTCGATAAATTTACCGAGGCCGATAAAGCCATAGGCCATAAAACCGAGGCAGCTAAGCAGTGCAAATGCTATAACAACAATTTGCGAGGCGGTTACCCCCGGCCCTGTTTTACCGAAGCGTGTTGCCAGCCATTCGGCGCCGGTTGAGGCGTTTGAGCGGCGCAGCCAGCGCGAAAGGTACATCATTAAAAACACCTGGTTAAATACCGGCCACAGCCAGGGTATCCAAATACTTTTCATACCATAAACAAAACAAAGGCTTACCATCCACATGGTGCCGCTGATATCGAACATATCCGAGGCATCGCTCAATCCAAGCTTATACCATGGCAGCGACTTACCGCCCAGCATATAGCTTTCCTTATCCTTACTTGCTTTTTTACGGTACCACAAGCCTATAAATATGGTACTGAGCAGGTACAGCGCAATGATGGCAATATCTAAGGGGTGGAGCTTCATTTAATTTGAAAATTTGAAGATGTATTCATTTGAAAATTGCTCTTCAAACTGTTCATATTGGCATGCCTAAAATAGATTTATAGGCATCAATTTTATAATACTATTTTAACCTTAAATTTCAATTATTGATAAAATTCCAACCTTCAAATCCGAAATCGAACATCCGAATTCCGAAATTAAATAAAGACCCTATTTCCTGTATAGGTTTCCCTAAACTCTTTTGGGATGCAAAGCTTTTTGCGTTTAAATATCCTGTTGAAATTTGAAATGTTGTTAAAACCGCATTTATAAGCGATTTCAGCTACCGTAGTGGTTGAGTCGATGAGCATTCTTGAAGCGTGGCCAAGCCTGATCTCGTTCAGGCTGTCGATAAACGTTTTTCCGGTACGCTTTTTTATAAAACGGCTGAATGAAGCTTCGGGCATATTGGCAATGCGGGCCACTTCGGCAAGGGTTACTTGTTTGTTGTAGTTGGTGTTCATATGCTCAAACACTTTTTCAATACGCCTGCTGTTGTAATAAAACTTTTCGTTGGTAAAGCTCGGGTCCGAAAGCGTTTTCATATTTCGGGATATCGACAGGTCATGCAGGATAGATAATAACTCCAGCACAGAGTCGAACCCACTTTTTTTATCCAATGCCAATATCCTGTCTTTCAACGCCAGAATAGTCTCCGGCGGAAAGGCTATCCCCCTTTGCGAGCGCTCAAGCATGCTTTTCAGAAAGCTGAGCTGGTTTCTTTTCAAAAACTTTTCGTCGAAAAGATCCTTGTGGAACTGTATAGTGATCTCGGTAATTGCTTCACTCTGGCACTGGTTTGTAAACCATGCATGATATAGGTTAGGGCCGATAAGCGCCAGCTCAAGTTCATCAATCACCTCGATATGCCCCCCTACTACCCGTTTCGCCCCTTTGGCATTCAGTACCAGGTTGAGTTCATACTCCTCATGATAATGAAGCGGGAAGTCGAATTTCTTTTTGACCCTGGTAAAAATGGTAAAGCAATCGCTTGGTGTCAGCGGGGTAATTTCGCGCATTACATTGCTTGTCATCATTATATTATTTTGTTATACAAAAAGCTCAATATACTAATACTAATTTAACTTAATTAGTTGAGTAAGTTTATTGGGTGAGTAGTTTATTGAGTTGGGATGGTATAAAAATCATGAGATTTCAATTAATTAGCCGACTATCCTTTTTGACCTACTCAACTATTCACCCAATCAACTTAATCAACCACTCACCTAATCAACTATTCACTCAATCAACTGCCTTTGCGGCAACATCATCTATCAGCATTGTGCCCGATGCATTTCCCATCGCCAATAATATTTTAAAACTATAGGCCTTTTCGGGAATTTTAATTACTTTTTTACAAAGTGTCCAATCCTGGCTGCCTGTCATATTGGTAATGTTTATCCCCTGCCCCATTTCCTTATCATCACCCCCTAAAAACACGACTGTAAAAATTGCGCCATCCCAGTCATCTTTTCCCTTTTGAACATTCGTTGTTTTTATCCAGGCGCTAAATTCAATGGTTTGCACTTTTTTTGGGATCCGCACGGTTTGATCTATCCCTACCCAGTTATTGGTATTTGCAGTTACGATGGCGCAGCTGTTTTTCCCGCTTTTAAAATCCCAGGGCGTTTGGTTAGCACTGCTGTTATTCCATCCATAAAGCTCATCCTCAAAACCGCCGTTAGTAACAAGGTTTTTTTGTGCATTAGCATGGCCAAACACCGTCACCAACCATAAACCAATGAGAAAACTATATACTTTCATAAATTTTGAATGTTATAGTGGAACTTAAAAAGGCGCCATCATCCATGTGAGGTGATGGCGCCTGGAAATTTAACTACCTGATCTATATAAACCCGATATAGTCAATATATACTACCTCATTTGATGACTGGAATGTCTGTGCTACAAACTCTGTAATTGTAGCGGGGTTCCCAAATTTGCTTAGCGGAATAGTAATGTCAGTATAAGCTCCTGCAGTTATAGTTATTATAACTGCATTGTTGTAATTACCGTCAAGAACAATCTGCAATTGATCGCCTGTTTTTGAATTAGCGCCACCATATACCGAGAATTTGAGCGCAGTTAACCCCAATGCTGAAGATGATATAGTTGGTAAACCACCACCATACCCGATCTGTATTGCGCTATACTGGCCCCCATAAGTGGCCATGATAGAAGTAGTACCTACTCCGGGATTTGCGGTGTTTGTAAAATTAAACGTAGTACCACTATAACCTGTGTAACCGCCGCCGTTACCGCCCCAGCCGGTAGTCAACCCATTAAAGTAAATCAGGTATTTAAACCCGAATGTGCCGGTGGAAACGGTGGTGCCCCCTGCTGTGGTAACAGATATGAGCGCCTCAACTATGCCGGCCGGAACCAAAACTTTAAGTTGGGTGGATGTATTGCTTACAATGGTAGCAGGTACTGTACCAAACTTAACTGATGTTGTATTATCCAACACCAGGCCGGTAATAGTAACAGTATCGCCGGCAGCAGTTGCTACGGGACTAAATGAAACTATTGTTGGCGGAGGCTGTACTACAGTAAATTTATAGTTGGCCGTACCATGTAAAGTAGTTACAGCAAGCACGCCTGTTTGCGTAGGGCCGAATGGCGCTGTTGTAGGAAGGGTAACAATAACACTGCTGTTGGTAATATATGCCGGGTTAAAATAAGCCACAACCCCGTTAAATGTTACCTGGGTTACACTGCCAAGGTTTGAACCCACTATCTGGTAAAGGTTTCCTCCTTTTCCGCTCATTGTAACTGAATCAAACGGGAGAGCGTTTATCGCAGATCCCACGACTGTAGTGGTGCTGTTTCCATTGGAATCGATAGTGGTTACAGTCCTAAGTGTTTTTTTTGAAGTATCTGTTTTACTTATAGTATGCACCGATGTAATAGTTGGGATGCCATCCGTTCCGACAACATTACTTTCCATCTTTTTGCAAGATGCTAAACCAAGTGCTATCAACGCCGATACCACCCAGTATATGTTTTTTAATTGTTTAAGTTTCATAGTCTTTATTTAAAGCTTTAAATTAAAATTTATATGGCACCGGAGGACCTGTTAAAACCGGATCGGCAGCAGTCTCTGTAGCTGGGATAGGGATAATAAATTGAGCATCCGTTGGTACAATAAAAGTCTGATTAATTGTATAGTTAGTATACGTAGGAGCTGTAGCGCCGTATGAATCGCCTTTGTTAATTGTAGCTTCAATGCCTTCGGCAACAGGGTGTGTAGCCGAGTTAAAACCGTCAATACGTTGTATATCATACCAATAATCGCCCTCGATAGCAAATTCCAAACGCCTTTCATTTAGTAATTGCTTGTAAGTAAAACTTTTTAAAGGCTGCACGTTTGCCCTTTGGCGTACTATATTAATATACTTCAAGGCGGTTGGGTCAGAAGAAGTGGCAGTTAGACTAATACCATGCCCTGTACCAGGGTTGGCAGCCAACCCTAAGATCGCTTCGGCCTCAATCAGGTATATATCCGCGTAACGCAAAATGTAGGTATTGCCGCTTGTTGCCTGGGTCGCGGTTAAATTATTATTATCAGCCGGTGTGCCTACTACATATTTTTTCATACCCGCCGCAGTACCCTGGGCGCTCACATTAAGTGGAACTTTATACCCGCCGGCCGCTTTATCAATTTCAGGATAATAATCGTTGGGAATCATAATTGTTCCATGCCTGCGGATGGTGTCGCCTTCGGATATATAGTCATCCTGTAAATCAAAAGTCGGCCCTAATTCGCCATAACCATCACCAGTTCCGGTTATAGTTGAGTTTAGCGCTATTACTGACTGTATCTGGTTACCAAACCCATAGCCAGAATTTGACGACCATTGCATCGCGATCATCGACTCCTTATTATTATTATTAGCTATCTGGAACAGGCCATTATAAGTTCCGCCAAAATCAACACCCATTATTCCAAATTCGCCACTGTTAATTACTTTTTCAGCTTCTGTTTTCGCCTGGGCGTATTTCTGCTCATATAAATAAACTTTCGCCAATAAGCCTGATGCAGACCCGCTTGAAACATGACCGGTGCTTGCTACGCCAGGCGTACAATTAGCTTCTGCAAATTGCAGATCGAGTTCAATAAAATGATAAACATCGGTTACCGGGTTTGTAGGCACAGTTGAAGAAGTGCCGACTATTGCCGTAGGGTTTGTTACTATCGGCACATTGCCAAAAATACGTACCAGGTAAAAATAAGCTGCAGCACGCATTAAATGGGCCTCGCCAAGGGCATTATTTACTACAGCCGCAGGCACAGAAGAAGGCACGGCTGTGGGTAAATTATTTATCAACGCGTTTGCCTGCGCTACAACTGTGTATAACGAGTTCCAGGTACTGGTTACCGCCGGGGTAGCGCTACCCTCGGTATAGTTAGCATAAGCCCCAAATTCCTGGTCGGCGCCCACATAACAGCGTGCATTGCCGCTAAGCAGTTCGCTTGTTGCTAAAAAAGCTTTGCCGTTAAAACCAAACCATGGCGCCGCGTACAAAATGTTTGTACTTGACTGCACCTCGCCGGTTGTTTGGTAATACGTTCCTACTGTAGGATCGTTTCCGGGTGGCCGGTTAAAAAAATCTTTTTTACAACCGGTTATAGCCACAACAACCATTGCGCCTAAACCAATTAAATATTTTATATGTTTTTTCATGTCTTTTCTAATTAAAGTGATTAAAATTCCGCATTAAGACCAAATGTAATAACACGCGGTATCGGGTACCTGCCATTATCAATATTTTGCAATAACACGTTCTGATTTGCAAAACCGATTTCGGGGTCTAAGCCGTTGTATTTTGTAAACACATATAAATTTTGCCCGCTTGCAAATACATTCACGCGACTCATCATCACAACCCTTGCCCATTTTGACGGCAAATTATAGCCTAAACGAACAGTTTGTAACCTCAAATAAGAAGCGCTTTCTAAAAACCTGTCGCTCATAACCAGGTTGTTGTTACCAAAAGTTGCCCTTGGCGATGGAATATTTGTATTTTGATTGGTTGGGGTCCAATAGTTTCCGGCAGCAGCCAGTTGGTTCGAGTACAAACCATCTAAACCTTCGGTTTGAAATTCAAGCGCGTTTAATATTTTGCCACCGTACTGCCCGGTTAAAAATACCGACAGGTTAAAACCCATATATGTAAAATTATTGCCAATGCTATAGATAAAATCAGGGTTAGGGTTGCCCAGGTTATATAGCGTATTAGGGGCGCCGTTATTATTGCCTTTATACTCCAGGTCGCCTAAGTATACACCGTTGGCTATAGTTCTGTCACTGGTTACTATTGACGGTGCGCCGGTAACGTTTTGAGGATGAGCCGCTAAATAATCTAACTGTGCCTGGGTGCTGACAATACCCTGCACCTCATATCCATAAAACTCTCCAAGCGGGCCGCCAACTGCGGTCCTGCTAACAGTTATAAGAGAGCCACCGCCTGAGCCTACCTGCTCAGTAATTGGCGGAAAACCATCTAATGAAATTACCTTGTTTGAATAGTGTGAAAATATAAGCGTAGTGCTCCAAGTAAAGTTTTTGCTTTGAATATTCCTGCTGTTAAGGGTAAACTCAATACCTTTATTTTCTATTTCACCCGCATTTCTAACAGCCTCCTGGACTATCGCTGCCTGTGAGTATTCGGCGGTGCCGCCACCAAGAAAAGCCGGCGATGCAGGTGGTTGAAAAAGAAAGTTTTTTGATGTTTTATCAAAAGCATCAACGGTAACATCAATCCGGTTGTTCAATAAGCTAAAATCAAGGCCTATATTTTTTTGAATGTCTGTTTCCCAGGTCAGGTTCGGGTTGTCAAAGTTACCAAAACTAAAACCTGTACCCAAACCGGTGGTAACCGGGATAATTGACGACCCATAAGAATACTGTGGTACATTTGAGTTACCCACTTCACCGTAGCTTACCCTTAATTTAAGGTTGCTTATGGTTTGGTTTAAGCCCGCCATAAATGGCTCCTGTGAGACACGCCATGATACAGCCACGCCCGGAAAATAACCTGTTTGATGGCCTTGTGCAAATTCCGAAGACCTGTCACTACGCCCGCTGGCAGAAATACTGTATTTATTATCGTAGGTGTAGTTGATACGCGCCAGGTACGATTCCATTGAGGTACTGCCTGTAGGCTCCGTTAAATTATCAGTGCTTTGCGTACCAAGGTTTAGCGTCTGGAGTGTATTGCCCGCTGTAAAGCCTTTTGTTGTTGCATTTATGCCATCATAAGTAGATTCCCAAACTTCGTGGCCTATCAGCGCAGATACGACGTTTTTAGTACCGAATGTGTGGTTATAATCTAAATGTTCAACCCAGTTCCAGTAATTATCACTGGCATCGTATTCCTGTAAAACCGCCTGCTGGTTCTGAAATGCAGGTGCTGATCCGGTAGCTCCGTAAGAATAAGTCGGATCAAATACTTTTGCCTTGCTCCAGTCAAAATTTCCATCAATTTCTGATCTAAGGGTCAAATCCTTAGTAAACTTAATTTCTCCATACACGTTGCCATGAACATTACTCCTGTTCGTTGTATTCGTAATGTTCAGCCCTTGCTGCACAGGGTTTGGGCCACCCTCAGGTAATGTTCCTGCTCCGGCAGGTACAAAAGGGGCGGCAAATGAGCCGTCTGCATTATAAACCGCTGCGTCTGGTGAAGCTAGCAGGGCATTATAAACAAGCCCGGAAGCATTACCTAAACCAATGTTTTCATTACTTTGATTGGCTGCGATGCTTGTACCTACCTTAAGCCAGGGTTTTACTTGTGAATTCAGGTTAGCAGACAAGGTGTACCTGTTAAAATGGTACCCGATGATTGTACCGTCCTGGTCTAAATATCCCGCAGATATATAATAATCGGAGCCATCCTTTGCGCCTGAAAATGAAAGCGAATGGTTTTGCTCCGGCGCATTCTGAAATATAGCTGCCTGCCAGTTGGTGCCCGGGCCCAAAATACTCGGGTTGGCAAATTCAGTGCGCCTGCCTACCCCAAAATCATCAGCAAGGGAGTTTTGGAGTACAGCATATTGCTGCAGGTTCATCACATCTAAAAATTTCCCCTGGGTTTGCACGCCATACCAAAAATCGTAATCTACTTTTGAAGTACCGTTTTTGCCTTTTTTAGTGGTAATAAGTATTACACCCTGAGATGCACGGCTACCATAAATGGCGGTCGCGGCGGCGTCTTTTAATATGTCAATAGATTCTATATCATTTGGGTTAAGTTGTGCAAGCGGGCTAACGGACGTTTCCGAGTTTGGGGCTCCCCCGAGCGTGTTTAACTGGGCCCCCGGCTGCGTCCCGTTCCCGGCATATCCATTACCCTGACCTCCCTGTATAGCCACCCCGTCAATAACATAAAGCGGCTCGCTGGTAGTAAAGGAAGAAATACCACGGATATGCACCGAAGTAGCGCTACCCGGCCCGCCAGAATTTTGGGTAACCGTAACACCGGCAGCCCTTCCCTCTAACATTTGGTCAACACTTACCTGCGGCACATCCTCAAGGTCTTTAGCACTTACAGAGGATATGGCGCTGTTAATATCGCCTCTTTTTTGCGTACCATAACCGATAACTACCACATCTGTTAACGCAGTTGATGATAATTCCAGCGTTATATCAATAGTTGTTTTAGTACCTATTAATAGTTCTTTTGTCTCCATACCTATAAAAGTAAAGACAAGTACCTTCCCGCTTGCAGGCACATTGATGCTGTAGCGTCCGTTCACATCGGTAATAGTCCTTACCGTTGAACCTTTTACAGAAACCGTAGCACCCGGAAGTGTGACATTCTTGTCGTCAGTTACTGTACCTTTGATCACTGTTCCCTGCGCTTGTGCCATTGAGTCGAAGCACATTAACAAGGTTATAAACAGCAATACCATTCGTAGAATTTTTCCCATAATGATTTGTTAGTTGATAATTGATTTATAGTTTGTTGATATAATTGATTATTGATTTGTGTTAACTATTTCCGCATTAAATTGAATTGGCTTTTTCTCATAATTTTTACTTTTAGTTTAATGGTGTTTGTATACAGTTTAATTGGTTAAAATTTTCAAATCGAGGTTTATTCCATTTTTTAATAAAATCCGGTAATACAAAATAGCCCGATACATTGGTAAACCAGCATGCCTCATTGACCAGTATTTAAGAAGTTTATAATTGGTGTAAAAACTCGCAATAAAAGTAAAACTAAAAATTAGTAATGCAATCGATTGCTGAACTTTTTTCAATTATTTTTTAAAAAAAATTCAATGAGATTCTAAATTGAAAAAATCATACTTAAATCACTTAGGAACTATAATTATCGCAAATATTGATGATTTACCTTGAAAATATGACTACTCCAAGCCAGCACCGTGATAGAAATATAACGACCCTCTCATTGTTTTTAATTTAATTACTTCGGTAAAACACTTTTTTAATTGTGTTTTTTATAAAACCCTCGGCGTATACAAGTATATTTATACAATCGATTGCTGAATTTAAGTGAACCATATCTTGTAGCATTTCCTCTTCTTAATTCATCATTC
>JABDCF010000085.1:17846-19050 GCA_013288235.1 Bacteroidota bacterium
ACTTTGTATGATGCTAAAAAAGCCAGGTTTTTTACCCCCCACTTATGTAACTATTAAGATTAAGAAGCATTAAAATTACTTCGCAATACTCTCACTAAAATTTGTAAACGAACTTTTTGGTTTATAATCTAACAAATGCTAATTGCACATTTGCTTTATATTCATTATACAGATGGTAAAATTATATGCTAATTAAAGCCCGGTTGTGGATAAATAGGGGCACAAATGTCAACCTGTATTAAATAGGTGATTATCAATAATTTAAATGAAAATACATCATTAACGTGCAAGGTATTGGTGTTAGATGTTGACAAATGTGTACCTGTTTAAACCTTCCGATACTTTTTAAAGTGGTATTTTAGTACTACAAGTGAAAGGCTGGTTCCGATAGGTTTGTGATGGTGGGCGGTTGCGTGGCTGTTGGTGGTAGACGGATCCGGAGAGAAGAGTGTAATTTTATTTTGAGAATGCAGCGCAAAAATGTTCGCTGCATTCTTAACAAATTGTGGCAAAGTATAACGGCTTTATTTTAATTAAAAATAAAGCCGATCTGCAGGTTTAAACCTATTGATGCTGCCTCGCTATCGCCGAACCTGGTTGGCAGCGACAATGCCACAAAATAATTTACATCCTTTGTACGTGCATAAACCTGGTTAAATACCGGCGTAAAACCATATCGCCCCTCGGTTTCGAACGCAAGGCGGGTAATAATAGTAAAACCATGGTCGAAACGAAACATGGTACCCGGGTCAAACAACAGGTTGCTTGTTTTACTTGTACCGCCCGAAGATTTTATAGTTGGTGTAATCTCATAGCTAAAACCAAACCTATCGCTGTAAAGCACATTTATGCCCACCGGGAAACCAATGCTACCGGTTGATTTCGAAAAATTGTAAGTCGTTGAGTTACTAACAGTAACGATTGGCAGAATAAAACTGAGATACCCGACCACCTTAGGGTAAGTTTGCTTCGCCACAGTTTTCATAGTATCAGGGGCATTGTTTACAATGCTTTGTGCAAATAAATTTCTTGGCGTTAGCAATGCTGTAACGATACCTACTGTTGAGATGAGTCGAATGAAACTACGGCTTGCCGCGGTTCTTTGGTTTGTGTGTAAGTTGTTTTTCATATATTTTGTTTTTGGATACGCTTTTATAAATTCCGCCGGGTAAAAAATTTATTAATTTTCTGTAGGGCTATTCAG
>JABDCF010000085.1:19060-20531 GCA_013288235.1 Bacteroidota bacterium
AAGATATAACGATAGGCAAAAAAAATGGCCTTGTTTCAGCTATTATATTTTTAGTTCCTGCGTTTCTTTTTCTAAAAAATCGACAAATCGCTGTCTTAAAAGTTTGTGATATTTTATCATTTCCATGGCTTCGTTTGTAATGGTCGACCCTCCCCCTTTTTTGCCGCCAATCTGTGCTATAACAACAGGGCTACGCGTTTGTTCGTTTAATGTATTTACCAATGCCCAGGCTTTTTTGTACGACATATTCATTTCTTTTGCCGCCATGCGAATAGAGCCGGTCGCGGCAATGCGTTCTAATAACTCAACCGGCCCCGGCCCAAAAAAGTGCTCATCGCCCGATTGAAGCCATAAGCTGCCGTTAACCCTTATAGTAGAACCCTCTTTTAAAATATGTTTTATCGATATTTCCACTGCCCAAACATAATAAAAAGATAGGCTTAATATCGAAGCGATACCAGAACCTATGTTACCCTATTGTAAAATTCAACCCCTTTCGTGAATTGGAGCGTGCCGTAGTTTTAAAAATCCGCCTTTCCTTTTAGCAAAAACCGTTTTTATTTCTGCAATAATCGATAGAGCAATTTCTTCCGGGCTTATAGCCCCGATATCTAAACCGGCAGGGGCATAAATACGCGCCATGTTTTGTACACTTATGGATTTCCTTTCGGCTGCAAGTTCACTAAACATCTTTTCTGAGCGCACCCTTGGCCCCAGCAGGCCTACGTAAAAAGCATCCGTGCTTAGTGCCTTTGGCAGGTTTATTTTGTCGGTTTTATAATCGTGCGCCATTAAAACAATAGCTGTATACTGATCAATTTTTATTTCATTTAACTGCCCGTAACCGAATATAGCATCCACTATATCAAAAAAAGCTGCGTTTACTTTTAATGGGTTTGATACCATGGTTACCTGCCACCCAATTTCTTTTGTAAGCCGGGCCAACGGATATATATCATACTGGTGGCCCATTAACACCAAATGAATTTCCGGCAATAGTATTTCAATAAAAACCGACACCTTTCTACCATCGTGCAAATCTATTTGCAGCGGGGCCGATTTACTATTTTCAATTTGGCCGGTAATAACCTCGTGCAGTTTTGTTTCAAGCGCCTCATCTTTAAAAGCCCTTAAGCTTCCGCGGCCATCGTATTGTATTACTTCGCCTGGTTTTATGTTGTGCCATTTCCCTTCAAGGCCGGTAACAGTTATAAGCGTATGAGTTTGGCGGTTTGCCGCAACACAGCGTTTTAAAATCTCTACAGGGTTATTTTTATCAGTAAAATTCAGCGGCGTAAACAATACATCTATAATACCGTTGCAACCCAGCCCAACTCCTATCTGATAGGAATCGTCCTGCGTGGTATCATAGGTTATTAATGAAGGTTCTGATTTTGCTATGGCCAGGCGGGCACGTTTCAATGCATCGCCCTCAAGGCAGCCGCCGCTAATCCCCCCTACCCAAACACCA
>JABDCF010000086.1 GCA_013288235.1 Bacteroidota bacterium
GATATTTTCGACCGCTACGGCCAAAAAGTATTCCATTCTTTGGGCTACCCCAAACCCTGGGACGGCACCATTAACGGCAAGCAATTACCGGTAGGCGTATACTACTATGTTATCAATACCAACTTTAACGGGCAGGTACTCGCGGGATATGTGACGATAATAAGGTAGGGTGATAAGACATCCTAAATGTGATCGGCATTAACTATTTCTAAAAGTTGTTCCACGCTAATAATAGTTTCAGCAATACCAAGCGTCACCGCAATCAACTGGTAAATATCGGCCGGTTTCTTCCCACTTTCGCGAAGATGTTTTATCGATGTTGCGCCAGCCGATTTTGAAAGTTTTTCGCCTGACTTTTCAAGCAGAAGTGGATGATGATGGAAAGTTATATTGCCAAAACTATTTTTATCAAGCGCCGCTGCGAGCTGATGCTGTGCCAGGGTTGACGGCCATAAATCTTCGCCCCTAACTACCATATCTACGCCATAAAAAAGATCATCGACAACAGAGGTAAGCTGGTACGACGGGAAACCATCTTTTTTCCTGACAATAAAATTGCGCATTTCCGCAGGTGAGGCGATATTGATATTTTGACCGTTATAGCTTTTAACTATCAACTCCTCTGACTTGTCGGTAACCAGGCGCCAGCTCGCGTTTTTATCACTCAATAGGCTATGCTTATTAAGGCAATTACATATACTGGCGTGTTTTAATTGATTGCGCGAGCAGGTGCAGGCAAACACGAGGCCATTATCAGCTAATTGTTTAAGGGCTTGGTTGTACATATCCATCCTGTGCAACTGCGAATAATGGGCTTCAAAATCATTTACATCGCGCGGACCTTCGTCCCAGGGGATTTGCATAAAATTCAGGGTGTCAAAAATGTCCTGCAGATACAATTTATTTACCCGCGCCCTGT
Organism: Bacteroidota bacterium; assembly: GCA_013288235.1. Classification (GTDB taxonomy): domain Bacteria; phylum Bacteroidota; class Bacteroidia; order Sphingobacteriales; family Sphingobacteriaceae; genus Mucilaginibacter. The sequence goes on from JABDCF010000086.1 coordinate 920, forward strand.
CCATATCATCAATCCTGAGCGATATTTTAGCGCCGGTTTCTTTGGCCAGCGCAGTTGTAATGGCAAAAGACAGCACATTGCCCAAGTGCAAAAATCCGCTCGGGGTAGGTGCAATGCGTGTTTTTTTATACCTGTCGACTTTCATCCGTGTTGCTTCATCATTTTTTTGCCGGGATAGCAATTGCAAGATAAAATCAAAAAATGGGTTTTATGTGAATAATTTAAATGCTTATTTCGATAACGCTTCTTTAAAAACTTTTAAGCAGCGCTCGCGTGCAAATGCATGATCGACAATAGGTTTTGGGTATTGGGTGAAATCGGCATATTCAGGCACCCATTTTTTTACATATTTTAATTCAGGATCGAATTTTTTAAGCTGTGCATCCGGGTTAAATATCCTGAAATAAGGAGCAGCATCAGTTCCCGAACCCGCCGCCCATTGCCAGCCGCCCACATTGCTGGCCAGTTCATAGTCGAGCAACTTTCGGGCAAAATAGCGTTCGCCCCATCGCCAGTCGATCAGCAGATCTTTTGTTAAAAAACTCGCTACAACCATGCGCACGCGATTGTGCATATAACCCGTAGCGTTTAATTCGCGCATACCGGCGTCCACCAGCGGGAAACCTGTTTCGCCTTTACGCCAGGCTTCAAATTGCATTTCGTCATTTACCCATCTTATCCGGTCGTATTCCGGTTTAAAGGCATGGTTTGCGGTTTGAGGGAAATGATGAAGGATCATCATATAAAACTCTCGCCATATCAGTTCATTCAGCCATATTTTTTCGTGAAAGCCGTTTGCCGTACGCGCCAGCTCCCTTATACTCACGGTGCCAAAACGTAGGTGCAGGCCAATGTGCGTGGTGCCTTCAATGGCAGGGAAATCCCTCTTATCAGGATAGCCTGCTATCAATTCTTTATAATAAATAGGTAGAAACTCGCGGTTATTTTTTTCGAATCCTATTTTTTCGATTGACGGTATGTCGAAGGCTTTAACTTTTAAAAAGCCATTGAAATACTTTTGGTTAGGATATGCCTTCAAATAAAACTGTTTTAAAGCCTGGTACCATTTACGCTGATATGGCGTATAAACTGTATAGGGTTTGCTGTCATTTTTAAGCACTTCATCCTTTTCAAATATCACCTGGTCTTTATAGGTATTAAGCGGGATATCATGTTTTTTTAATAACTCAGCGATTGCTTCATCACGCGCTTTTGCAGAGGTTTCATAATCGTGATTGGCGTAAACAGCCTTAATATTATAACTATTCAACAGTTTATCCCATGCATCTAAAGGTTTATCATGCAAAACCAGCAAACCGCTGCCGTGCTGCTGTAATTCACTGTCGAGGGAAATTATGGTTTGATGAATAAAGGTAACCCGGGGATCATCTTTATCTTCCAACTGGCTAAGAATTTCTTTGTCGAAAATAAAAATGGGCAATACAGGCAATACACTTTTCAAGGCATAGTATAAGCCGGCATTATCATCCAAGCGAAAATCGCGCCGGAACCAGAATACCACTACAGCAGCGCCTTTATCCATAAATCTCGTTTAACGCCATGGCAATGTCAGGGAATTTAAATTTAAACCCTTCATCTTCAATTTTTTGCGCTGATACTTTTGTGCTGCCTAATACAATGGTGCTCATTTCGCCCATTATTAACTTCAAAACAAATGCAGGTACGTTTGGCGCCCATAACGGCCTGCGCAGCTGTTTGGCAATTGCTTTTGTAAGCTGTTTATTGGTCACCGGGTTTGGGGCAGCCATATTATAAACGCCGGTAAAATTTTCGTTTTCAATAGCGTACAGGTACATGTTAACTACATCCTGCCAGTGTATCCAGGGTACCCATTGTTTGCCGTTACCAAGCGCGGCGCCAACAAATAATTTAACAGGCGCGGTCATCTTCGGCAATGCACCTTCTATATCAAGCACTACGCCGGTGCGGAACTTCACTACGCGCAGTCCCATTGCCTTACCCTTGTCGACAGCATTTTCCCACTCCACGCAGCATTTGGCCATAAAATCGTTGGAAGGCGGACTTTTTTCGGTCAATAATTCGTCTCCCCTATCACTGTAATAGCCGATAGCGGAGGCAGATATAACCGAATTTACGGTATGCTTTTTACCTCTCAGCAAATCATAGATCAACTCAATTGATTTCGTCCGGCTGTCTATCATTTCCTTTTTGCGCTCGTCCGTCCAGCGTTCTTCGGCTATGCCGGCACCTGCAAGGTGGATAACAGTATCAACGCCGTCAATGCAATGCGCATCGATCTCACTTTTATTTACATCCCATAAATAGGTTTTTACCCCGTCGTCATTGCCTGCCGAGCGGCTTAAATGGCTAACCACATACCCCTTCTCCAGCAATTGCCCTGTTAAGTGTTTACCAATAAGCCCGGTACCGCCGGTAAGGAGAATGTGTTTGTGTTTTTTGTTCATAGGATATAGTTCATGGCTCATGATAAGAAGCATACCATAATCATTGCAGCTACCATGGACCATGAGCTATGGTCTATGGACTAATAAACGTTTACGTTATCCATTACAACAACTTTACTGCAAAGCGGTTTGGCATAGTTTTCTACAAAAAGCAGGTGAATGGGGTCGCCCTGGTAGGCGTCCTGCGCTTCGGGGGTATCAAATAATATTAGGAGCGATACATCATACGTGCGTTCGACCACATCGCGAAAAGTTTCGGCAGCTACGCCGATATGTATATCGCGGATATGGGTTATAGGCAATAAGGTGTACAGGCCTTCAATTAATTTTTGTTTATCGGCTTTATCTTTCAGCCATAAATGAACATGGTGTACAAAGGTGTTTTCGAGGAGCATGACTTATATTTTTTATTTGCCTAAAGGTGGGAAATTTATTGGTTATAGATTTGTCAACTTTTAAAAAGTTGACAAATCTGTTGAGTGGTTAGATGGCTCTCATTTTATTGCCCTTGGCTTCGTGTGTTACTTCGGCAAGCCCAAGTTTTTCCATTAAGGGTGGCATATACATGCCAAAGCGGCCGCGTAAGCCTTTTTTTAATCCGTACCAACCGCCAACAGGGTTGCTTTCAGACCGGCCCCAGGCCTCAACCGTGCCTTCTTTTGCCGGTTTTTGTTCATCTGCACTGCCAAGTTCCATCCAGTCGCCATGTTTTTTCAGCATTGTATGCAAATCATTCAGGCAGCGGATATCATAATGCAAAACGGTTTTGCCAACAGTGCAAACTAATACTTCTTTACCATCCTTTTCGTCAACATGCATGGTGTATTCCGAGGATAACGGCGGCGTTTTAAGCGCCATTGGGTTTGCTTTTGTTCCGATCTTATCTTTCATGGTATCGAAGTTTGTAATCCTGATAAAGATATTAAATACCTGCGCAATTTGCTCTGCTGTTATAAATCGCAAACAATAAACCGTTACGCAAATTGCTCCACAACATGCGGTTTAAAAGTATCTGTTTTTACATTTGCTTTTAATTCGTGCAGTATGTTGTACAAACCAAAATTGGTGCGGTTTACATAAATAAAGTGCTTTACGCCCCGGGCTTGTTTAAATTCGGGCATTTTCGATACTTTTTCGCCAAAGCCGTACAGTTCCTCAAAAAAAGCCGATTGTCCGAAGTCGAAGCTATCATTTATATAAGGCTTGGCAAAAAGACTTATCATTTGCCGGTACGTGGTATAATAAAATTCAATTTGTTTCGGGGTGTCTCCGGGATGTATCATTTCCAATTGACGGAATGCTTTGATGGTCTCCTCCTTGTTTTCCATCAGGGTGGTAGAAGTAAGCGAGAAGAAAGGCTCATAAAAATCTTCGGGCATTTCTTTAATGCAGCCAAAATCAATCACGCCTAACTTATTATCAGGAGTGATCATAAAATTACCGGGATGCGGATCGGCATGTATTGCACGAAGCTCATGCTGCTGAAAATTGTAAAAATCCCATAGCCCCTGGCCGATAAGGTTACGTAATGATTGCGAGGGATTGGTTTTTAAAAATTCTTTCAGGTGCAAGCCTTCCAGCCAGTCCATAGTAATGATACGTTTGCTTGATAATTGAGGATAATATTTTGGAAACACTACATTATCCAGGCCCGAACAAGCTTCCGAAAATTCGATAGAGCGCCGAACCTCCAGTTCATAGTCGGTTTCTTCCAGCAGGCGTTCTTCCACTTCTTTCATGTAAATATCCAGTTCCTTTTCACTCATGCCGAGCAAACGGAAAGCAAATGGCTTTACAAGTTTCAGGTCAGACGAAATGGAGTCGCCAACGCCGGGATATTGTATTTTTACGGCGAGTTTTTTACCGTTAAGTTCTGCCTCATGAACCTGGCCAATCGAGGCGGCGTTTGATGACCGTACATTAAATTTGTCGTATATCTTATCGGGCGTTTTGCCAAAATACTTTTTAAATGTTTGTACGATAAGCGGCCCAGACAGCGGCGGCGCATTATATTGCGACTGTGAAAATTTATCGGTATACGCCTGCGGCAGCAGGTTTTTATCCATGCTCAACATTTGTGCAACTTTTAGCGCACTGCCTTTTAGTTCACTTAACGACTCATAGATATCCGAGGCATTATCCTCGTTCAACTCAGTTTTATCCAAATCAGGGTTAAAAAGCTTTTTCGAATAATGCTTTATATAGTTGCCGCCAACCTTGAGCCCGGTGGTTACAAATTTTGCGGATCGCTGTACTTTGGAGGTGGGTATACTGTTTTGTTCTTTCGGTGTGTTATCACTCATGTCAATTTTATTCAAATAATGCGGCAAGTTTGTGCGCATTTAATTCTGTATAATCATTTATCACCAGGTTAACCGGGTGCAATTCGGCAGCGGTATGGCCGGTGGTTATGGCAACAACTTTCATTCCCGCACTATTTGCAGCCTTAATGCCTGCTAAGGAATCCTCAAATACCACACATTTTTCGGGCGGCATATTTAGTTTCTCAGCGGCCTTCAAAAATATCTGGGGGTTGGGTTTTGGCTTACTCACCATGGTTGAGTTTACAATGGCATCAAAATCACCCCTTATTGGTATCTGATTCATGATAAAATCTATATCCTCTACGGTTGCAGATGTGGCCATTGCCATTTTCACGCCAGTGTTTTTCAACCCGGTCAAAAAGTTTTCGAGACCGTTTATCGGCGCCAGAAAGGGGGCATATAACTGCCTGTAAAGTTCCTCTTTTTCGTTGAGCAAGGCTTTTAACTGTTCCTCGTCTCTCCCCTCGCCAAAAACCCGGCGAATAGTGTCCATTACCGGTACGCCGCTGATTTCCGTATAATATGTTTGCTTGCTTAACTCGCCTTTACCATACTTTTTGAACAGCGCCTGCCACGATTTAAAATGAAAGGGCGTATTGTCGATCAGGGTGCCATCCATATCAAAAATAGCGGCGAAATTAACAGTGTGCGCCTCGGATTGGTTGAGGCTATTAATTGTGTCCAAATCCCATACTTTCTTTAATGCCCCCGTTTTTTGCTAAAAACTTGCCATATTCAAACAGGTTGTCTATCGGCGAGCGCTGGAAAAGATCAAAAGTAACGTTGATGCCTTTTTCGATAGCTTCATCTGTTTTCTCGAATCCGGCGGAGTTATCATTTATCCAGAAATTTAACACAAACACCAATTGTACCCAAAGCGCATCTTTATAACGTTTGGTGAAATGCTTCCGGTCCGAAAACTCATTTGTCTCTATTCCTTCTTCAATCAGCTCGTTACAAAAAGCCTCGAAAACATCCTTTAATCCTGTAAATATCTGCGGGGTTGAAAAAGTTTTTGGTTGTTTTTTTACACTATAAACCACAAAACTCCGGCTGCTTTTTAATAGTTCAAAGAAACCATAAAAGAACGACAGTCCTTTTTCGCGGGCATTATACTGGACCCAAACTTCCTGCGCCTTTATTTCAGCGATAGTCTTTTCGGCAAAACCGGTCCACAAATGCTGTTCAATTGCATCAAATGAACTGAAAAAGCGATAAAATTCTTCTTCTGTCATTTTATTTTTCTTGGCGAAAATGTAAACCGACTTGGGTTGTGCACCCTCGGTAAGCACAAAATCAATATAAGCCTTCTGTATGCTTTCTATAGTTGCCATGGTATTTTTATGTTTGTTAATAACGATAAAATTATGGTATTAGATCTACGCAAATGTCATAGATATCTATAATTAACGGGCGGTTGTCTGGGATATTTCAAAACCCAGCAGCAATTAGTTTACCTCATCAATGCCAGCAATGTTAAACGCATGAAGAAATTATCTCCCATCATGATAATAACTATTGGCAACATCATCCCGGTGATGTTCTGTTATCCATTTATAAGGAAAAAACAACAAGATCAGTCCGATTACAATTAAACCTGCTATCTCAGCCGGGCTAAACTTATCACCTGTTTTCATGGCCTTGTTTTTAAGATTTTAACGTAAATAAATAACCACTAAGAACACCATGTGTTTTGATTCAGCCAAAGTAAATAGCTATTGCCGTTATATTTTGCTATTTTTAAAATGGTTTTCTGGCGGTGAAATGTTGGGTATATGTCAATATTTAGCTACAAATGCGCATAAGAAATAAATAAATTGCAAATTTGTACACTGCAATTCAGTTAACCCCCTGTTTAACTATGAGTGAACGAACTATACTGGTTTGGTTTAGAAATGATTTACGTATCCATGATAACGAAATATTGTTAGAGGCTGTGCGTAAAGCTGATAAAGTGTTACCGGTGTATTGTTTTGATCCGTTTTATTTTAGAGAAAACCCATCGGGCAACCCAAAAACCGGAAATTTACGTGCGCGTTTCCTGCTTGAATCTGTAGCAGATCTGCGTAAAAACCTGCGAAATATTGGCGGGGAACTCATCGTCCGTATCGGTAACCCGGCTGAAATTTTGCTGCAGCTTGCCGAACAATACCATGTAAACGAAGTTTACCATCACCGCGAAGTAGCTCATGAGGAGACTGAAATATCCGAACAGGTTGAAACTGCCCTGTGGAAAATAAAACTCAATTTAAAACATTTTATTGGCCACACTTTATACCATAAAGAGGATTTGCCCTTCCCCATAAAGGATATACCTGATAGCTTCGCTGTGTTTAAAAAGAAGGTTGAACGGGATAGTAACGTACGGCCATGCATAGGTACGCCCGAAAAAATCAGTATCCCGCTTATTGGCGATGCAGGCGAGCTGCCAACCCTGGCAGAACTTGGTTTGGAAGAACCTGTGGGTGATCCGCGGTCGGTTAACGCATTTAGGGGTGGTGAAACAGCTGCTTTAAGCCAACTCGACCTATTTTTTTTAAATGAGGGCCAGGCTAACACAAATAAAAATACCCGAAATACCACTGACCATTCATCGCAACTATCACCATGGGTAGCGCTTGGATGCGTTTCATTGAGGCATGTTTATTGGGAAGCAATAAGCCACCAGCACTCAAGTTCGCTGATACTCGACCTTTTATGGCGCGACTATTTCAGGTTTATGTTTAAAAAACATGGACAAAAGTTTATCGCTGCTAAAAATAATGAGGCCGAAGTATCAGCCCTCGCTGATAACCAGGATGAACTTTTTGAAAGCTGGAAAAATGGAGAGACAGGCGTTCCATTAGTTGATGCCATCATCCACCAATTAAATGCTACAGGTTATATTAATAACACCAATCGCCAAATAGCAGCAAGTTTTTTAGTAAATGATCTGAAAGTTGACTGGGTAAAGGGCGCTGCATATTTTGAGGAGAAGCTGATTGACTACTCGCCTGCAAGTAACTGGGGCAACTGGGCCTTTATTGCCGGCGTTAACGATGCGCGCGAAAGCCGTTATGCTATAGCCGCTAAACCTGCCATTCAACTTGAAACAAAAAGCGAATTTATTGACACCTGGTTACCTGCTTTACATATTGTTGAATAACGCGTAACGGCAGTCAACCGGAAGTAAAATATTTTATTGAAATGTAATATTTTACTTATCTTTAAGTCATAGTACTATGAACCCCTTCGAGCAATTTACGGTTATCATCGGCCTCCTTGCTATAGCTTTTGAGGGATTTTCGTATGTGCGCGATTTTGTACAGAAGCTCTTGCATTGACCAGGTAAACACATGTTTAAGTGGTTTTTGCATCAGGATCAAAATTTTTACCATCTATGTAAACTTATTCAACACCATCATGTTCCCGATAACCATCGGGACACCCCCCTATCAAGCTGTAACTAATTTTATTAATTAAATTTAAAGTTTACAAGCTGATATGCTTACTTTTGTACCGTTTTAAAGATTGGTTTCTCATGGATCGTCTAAATTATATCAATAGCGGAAACGCTGCCTACATAAATTCATTATACGAAGCATACAAACAAGACCCTGAATCTGTTGACTTTGGCTGGCAAAAATTTTTTGAAGGGTTTGATTTTGGTAAAGATACGCAAGCCCCGGCTGCGGTTAGTACCGAAACAAACGAGCACTTTTTAAAAGAGATAAATGTGCTTAACCTGATTGATGGCTACCGTTCGCGCGGCCATTTATTCACAAAAACAAACCCGGTACGCGAAAGGCGCAAATATTTCCCGGGTAAAGAGTTGGATACATTTGGCTTGACCGATGCCGACCTGGATACTGTCTTCAACGCCGGTGTTGAACTTGGCATTGGCCCTGCAACGCTTCGTGATATCAGGCAATTGTTAGAACAAACTTATTGCCAGGCAATTGGCGCCGAGTATAAATACATCCGCAATCCCATAAAAATAAAGTGGTTTGAAAACCGCATGGAAAGCAAACGCAATACGCCTTCGTTTACAGTGGAGGAGAAAAAGCTGATGCTGAACAAGCTGAACGAAGCGGTTGTTTTCGAAAACTTTTTAGGGACAAAATTTCTCGGCCAAAAACGTTTTTCGCTTGAAGGCGCTGAAGCACTGATCCCAGCATTGGATTCCATTATTCAAAATGGATCGGAACTTGGTATCGAGGAGTTTATCATCGGCATGGCCCACAGGGGAAGACTGAACGTGCTTACCAATATCATGGAAAAGCCCTATAAAGAGATTTTTTCGGAGTTTGAAGGTAAGAATTTTGACGAGGATACCCCATTCAGCGGCGACGTGAAGTATCACCTGGGCTATTCAACTGATGTAGTGACGCCCGGAGGCAAAAAGGTGCATTTAAGCCTTTGCCCCAATCCATCGCACCTGGAGGCCGTTGACCCAGTAGTTGAAGGCCTCACCCGTTCGAAAATCGATTTTAAATATAAAGACGACCATTCAAAAATAGCCCCGATATTAATTCACGGCGATGCTTCAGTAGCAGGGCAGGGTATAGTGTACGAGGTTTTACAGATGGAGAAACTCGACGGTTATCGTACCGGTGGCACCGTGCATATAGTGATCAATAACCAGATAGGCTTTACCACTAACTTTAAAGATGCACGCTCGAGTACCTATTGTACCGATGTGGCGAAAACGGTTTTATCACCTGTTTTCCATGTAAATGGCGATGATGTAGAGGCATTGGCTTATGTAGTGAACCTGGCAATGGAGTACCGCCAGGTATTTCATGAAGATGTTTTTATAGATATATTATGTTACCGCAGGTATGGCCACAATGAAGCTGATGAACCAAAATTCACTCAGCCATTGTTATACAAAGCAATTGAGGCCCATCCAAACCCGCTTGAAATATACAAACAAAAGTTATTGGCCGAAGGCAGCGTTGACGCCGCATTTGCGATAGAACTGGAGAAAAATTTCCGTGCCGAATTACAGCAAAAGTTAGACGAATCAAAAGCTGAGGATAAATCTACCGAGACTAACCAGATGTTTGAGGGAGCATGGCAGGGCCTACATATTGCTACTACCCGTGAATTTTTTACACCTGTAGAAACTGCTGTCCCGGAAGCTGAATTGCTTGAAATAGGCAAGAAAATAACGACTTTACCCGAAGGCAAAGAGTTTTTTAAGAAAATTGAAAAGCTTTTTGAAGAACGCAACAAAATGGTAACCAAAACCCATGTTTTTGATTGGGCAATGGGCGAACTGCTGGCCTATGGCACTTTGTTAAAAGATGGCCACCCTGTTAGGTTAAGCGGCGAGGATGTAAAACGCGGCACTTTTTCGCACCGCCATGCTGTATTAACGCTGGTTGATTCAGAAGATGAATATACCCCGCTTGATACCATTGGCACGGAAGCAAAGTTCAGCATATTTAATTCTTTACTATCTGAATATGGCGTTTTAGGATTTGAGTATGGTTATGCTATGGCAAACCCAAATGCATTAACCATTTGGGAAGCCCAGTTTGGCGACTTTTTTAACGGCGCCCAAATTATTGTTGACCAGTACATAGCCAGCGCCGAAACAAAATGGCAACGCGGTAATGGCCTGGTGATGCTGCTGCCACATGGTTACGAAGGCCAGGGTCCTGAGCATTCATCCGCACGTGTTGAACGCTTTTTGGAGCTTTGCGCTGATAGTAATATCCAGGTGGCTAATTGTACCACGCCGGCAAACTTTTTCCATATCCTGAGACGGCAGATGCTGCGTGATTTCCGCAAGCCTTTGATCATATTTACACCGAAGAGTTTGCTGCGTAGCCCTAAATGTGTTTCGAAACTGGAAGAATTTACCAGCGGGAAATTCCATGAGTTAATAGATGATGATTACGCCGATGTTAAAAAGGTAAAACGCGTACTGCTTTGTACCGGGAAAATATACTACGACTTGCTTGAGAAACAACAGGCCGATAAACGCAAAGATGTTGCCATAGTGCGTGTAGAACAGTTATATCCTACGCCTTTAGTACAGATATTAAAGATGAAGGCCAAATATAATAAGGCTACAGAATTTTTTTGGGTACAGGAAGAGCCTGAAAATATGGGCGCCTGGCCGTATATATGTCGCAAGTTCCACAATGATAAAGTGATAAATCTGAATGTGATCTCGCGCCACGAAGGCAGCAGTACAGCTACCGGTTTTGCGAAACAGCATGCCGCTCAGCAATTACATATTGTTGCCAAGGCGTTTGAGGCGCCGCCCGGGAAAGCAGTAAAAGCTGTAGTAAAAGAAACAGCAGAAAAAATGGCCCATGTTGGGGCAGATTAGTGCAATTTGAAAATGTGTTAATTTGAAAATTTGAAAATGGGTAAGATGAGTTAATTTTCAAATTGGCACATCATCAAATTTTCAAATAATTATACAATTACCTATAATATGAGTTTAACGATCAAAGTTCCGCCGGTTGGCGAGTCAATTACAGAAGTAACCCTGTCGAGCTGGAAAAAAAAGGATGGCGACGCAGTAAAGATGGACGAAGTAATTGCCGAGTTAGAATCAGACAAAGCCACTTTTGAGCTTACTGCCGAAAAAGCCGGGATATTAAAAACGGTAGCTAAAGAGGGCGACACCCTGGCTATTGGCGCTGTGGTTGCCAGTATTGAGGATGGCGGTTCTTCAGTGGCAGTTGAAAGTAGCAATGAGAAAGCAGTAGCAGTTGATAGTGGCAGTAGCAGTAAAGAAACTGCACCTGTTGCCCAACCTGCCCCTCAACCTGCTACTGCTACTACTTCCTCCCTCGAAGTAAAAGTGCCTACTGTTGGAGAATCAATCACCGAAGTAACTTTGTCGCGGTGGATAAAAAAGGACGGCGATACTGTCGCAATGGATGAAGCAATTGCGGAACTTGAATCGGATAAAGCAACATTTGAATTGACTGCCGAAAAAGCAGGCGTATTAAAAACTATAGCCAAAGAAGGCGACACTTTGCCTATTGGCGCCGTAGTATGCACAATTGAAGGAGCTGGTGCAGCCAAAGCTGCTGATAAAGTAGCAGTTGAAAGTGGCAGTAGCAGTAAAGAAAGTGGCCCGGTATCATATGCATCTGGCGTACCATCACCTGCCGCGGCAAAAATACTTGCCGAAAAAGGTGTGGATTCTACAGCACTCACCGGCACAGGCAAAGGCGGAAGAATAACTAAAGAAGATGCCTTGCTGGCCGAGAAAATATCCGAAAATCCACAGGTATCAAAAGAAGCTCAGAATGCCCAGGTTGTAAGTTCGAAGCCGGAAACAGCGAGCCCTAAGGTGGACGCTGTTGCGCCAAAACTCGCTGCTGCAACTTCTGGCGCAAGAAGTGACCGCCGCGAAAAAATGTCGTCGCTGCGTAAAACCGTTGCTAAACGTTTGGTTGCTGTGAAGAACGAGACCGCTATGCTTACCACTTTTAATGAAGTGGATATGGCGCCAATCATGGAATTACGCTCCAAATACAAAGATAAATTCAAGGAAAAACATGGCGTTGGCTTAGGCTTTATGTCGTTTTTCACCAAAGCCGTTTGTGAAGCCTTAAAAGATTGGCCAGCCGTTGGCGCCCGTATTGAAGGTGAAGAAGTGGTTTACAGTAATTTTGCAGATATATCAATCGCCGTTTCGGCACCTAAAGGGTTGGTTGTACCGGTTATTCGCAATGCCGAAAGCCTGAGCCTGGCCGAAATTGAAAAAGCTGTTGCCGCGTTAGCCGTGAAAGCCCGCGATAATAAATTGACCATCGAAGAAATGACCGGCGGTACATTCACCATTACCAATGGTGGCGTTTTCGGTTCCATGATGTCTACACCGATATTAAATTCACCGCAATCCGCTATTTTGGGAATGCACAATATCATCGAACGCCCCGTTGCAGTAAATGGCCAGGTGGTTATCCGCCCGATGATGTACCTTGCGCTATCTTATGACCACCGTATTATCGACGGCCGCGAATCGGTAAGCTTTTTGGTTAGGGTAAAACAGTTACTGGAAGACCCTGCGAGGTTGTTGCTGGGGGTGTAAGTGGTTCAGAATTTATCAATTGATTTCATTGAGAGGTTTGAGGTTCATCGAAGCCTGTCCATTTTCGGTATTGAATGGCACCGAACTGTGACGATGTGTAATTAACCATTTGCTTTCAATCTTGCGAAAGCAAGTAGTTTCGCGCCACCACATGTTTAGTTTGTTCCCGTTGATATTTGTAGCATCCACATTGCGAAGGCAATGGCAAAAAGCAACATTGCCAGCTACAGTTATGTTAAGGTCGCGGATGTTGATCCCGATACTCCCTTCGAAGCTGGAAAACCAGCTTTCCATGCGTTGCTTTACGCTGTCGGTACCTGAATATTCAAGCGGGTCAACAACATCAAACGACAGTAGGTCCTCCGCGTAAAAAGGCATAAGCGCATTAACGTTTTTACTCCTGATCAGTTCAGCCTCTTGTTCAATAAGTTGCCTTATTGGCTGCCCTTCAGCGTTAATTTCGTTATTCATGATTTTAAAGATATGGCTTATCCCAATTTAGCTTGGTGATAATAATAGTTAACAATCATTTTAGCAATTAGTTATAAAAATGTGAGTGTTGTTATAAGGGTAAGGTGGTGACACGTAAAACAAGCGGTATTTCAATACTTATGACTTTTTATTAGTTGGCGTTTTTCGTGCATCTTTTATCGGCTTAAACGGGCCGTACTTATGCTGTTGCTCACTAAAACCATCAGCATATGGGCCGAATGGAAAATCAATTGGTTTAGTTTTTATATCGGGCCAATCCCTATGCTGATCCTTATGCGGGCGGAGCTGCGAGTTAACAAAGGCGGCAACATCCCAGGCTTCGGCGTCTGTTAACTGTGCGTTTTGATAAGTTGCGCCGAACGGCATATTGTTTTTTACAAAACCGGCAAAGTTGCCAATGCGGTACATGCCGGCGCCATCGTTATAGCTATGATTTCCCCATAGCGGAGGGTAAGTGTAAGCTTTTTTATCAGCGGCAAGCAAACCCTGGCCATTAGCCCCGTGGCATACCTGGCATTTTGAAATAAATACCGCCCGCCCGTTCGCAGTATCGGCAGCACGGTCAAGGTAGGCCAGCTTTTCAGAGGCTGCACCAAAAAGTTGCTGCCCCTTTTTTACACCCTGCCCTATCCATTTCATATATGCCAGCATCGCGGTTACCTCCCTGCCGTTTGTATCAGGCGCAATGCCGGCCAAGCTGCGGTTAAAACACTGAACAATACGGTCCGCTGGATGCTCAATTTTGCCGCTGCGGTTGTTCATTTTTGGGTAGCCTGCTATAAAGCTTGCATAATTGTTGCCGAAAAGCCTGCTGCCGCCGTCAAGATGGCAATTCTGACAGTTCATCCCGTTTGATATTTTAGCTATTGTTCCGTTTGGGCCGAAATAAATGGAAGTATGGGTCAGCAATTCTTTACCGTAACGGATAAGCTGTCCGGTTTTTCCTTTCGGGATGGTATTGCTGTCGGGGGCCCTCCAGGTGTTGGCGGGTATTTTCACGGAAGGCAATTTGGCAATAGGTTGGCTTGAGGTATTCACATTATCTTTTTCATTATGGCATGAGAAGATAATTGATATGGCAACAAAAACTGATGCAATTAATGCGCTATAGATAATATGCCGGGATGCCTTAACTCTTGCCATATAAATCAAAAGCCATTTGAAGTTAGAATTAATCCGCCTTCAGTATAATGTGATAGGATTTTCTTTAAATCATCAAGATCGAAATAGGATTTTACCACGAAGCGGCAAATATGAATGTTGTCGGCTTGGTCATAAATTTCAATTCTATTGCCCGAACCATCACTTGTACCTCTTTGATTTCCTTTATAGTCATTTGCTTTTATTACAATTTTATTTATCTGGTTTAATTGAATTATCACAGAATTTACTTTTATAGAAGTGTTTGAAAAAGATATTTCACCATCTTTAACATACATTTTTATAAAGCTATTTTTAAGGGCTATATATATAGCTAATAGGAAACAGCAAAGTGTTCCTAAATATATTGTATGTTGTTGTGACAATTGGAGGATTGAAAAAATATTGGTTAATACAAGGAATAAAATGGGAATTATCAGTATTAACAGCATAATATAATAAGCCCTTGTTTTTTTGGTGTAGGTATCAAACACTTCGGTCATTTTGCTATTATTCAAATGATAAAATTAAGATTATTTTATCTCTTTCATAAATTCACAGCCTTTTAGCTTTTATCCTAACTTTACGCCGTTAAATTTTTACTTTTTTTAATGCCTGAAAGTACGCTAAACAACTCATCCCGATCCAACAAAATTGTTTTATACTTTTTGTTGTTATGGACGTTATTGAACGCTGTACAAGCCTTTACTTTAGAATTGCAGGGCGACGAGGCCTATTACTGGCTCTATTCGCGATACCTGGACTGGGGATATTTTGACCATCCACCCATGGTGGCCATTTTCATTAGAATAGGCTACGCGCTGATGCACAATGAATTTGGTGTGCGCTTGCTTACTGTATTGGCAAGTTCGGCTTCTATATACCTGCTTTGGCTCACATTAAAGAAATATGCGGTTGATGCTGTTGCATTTGTGCTGGTGGTTTCGGGTATTTTTATTTTCCATATTTATGGTTTTACGATAACACCCGATGTGCCGCTTTTCTTTTTCACTGCACTCTTCTATTATGTTTACCAGCGCTATATAGAAGAAGACAAGTGGGGACTGGCGTTGCTTTTAGCTTTAATAATTACTTGCTTACTCTACAGTAAATATAACGGCGTATTGCTTATTGCATTTACATTAATGGCAAACCTGGCTTTGTTAAAACGCGGGTCGTTTTGGTTCATCGTTTTACTGGCCACGGCGCTTTATCTGCCGCATATATTATGGCAGGCAAATCATGGTTACCCGTCTGTCAATTATCACTTATTTGAACGTTCGGCCCGCACTTACGATTTTACCAACACCTTCTCCTACATACCCGGGCAGTTATTGATGGCAGGCCCGCTGATCGGCTGGTTCCTGTTTTATAAAGCATTTACGGTAAGGGTAAAAGATGCGTTTGTCCGCTGTTTGATAGTAAACTGCATTGGTACCCTCGTTTTCTTTTTTATCAGCAGCAGTAAAGGGGAAGTACAACCACATTGGACGTTCATCCTTTTTGCCCCGCTGGTAATGCTGGCGCTCATTTGTTTTAAACAAAAAGGTGGCAGGCCAAAATGGTTTCTGCCTGTGGCTACAGTAAATATTTTCCTGATCCTGGCCGTGAGGATAATCATCATCCTTGGTTTCGGCTTTGCCCGGACGTATGGCCACTTAAAAAGTTATTACGGCTTTAAGGATTGGGCGCACCAGGTAAAACAACGCGCCGGCGATAATTATGTCGTGATGAGCGAGGGTTTTCAAAACCCTTCGAAATATGATTTTTATACCAATAGCCTGAAATGCTTTGCCTATGATACCCGCTACTACCGCCGTACACAATTCGACATTTGGCCGATGGAGGACAGCATACAGCATAAAAGAGTTTATTATTTAACCTATTATCCTATAAAAGGCCTCACTACAGATTCGCTTAAAGTTGAAGCAGGTACCTGGTACAGCCAATGGGTTGATGATGTGCGCACCTATCAACAGGTTAATTTTGAGGCCCCATCGTATAAAGTGACGGCTTCGCCCGGCGAAAAAACTATTTTTTTCTTATCGGTTACCAACCCATATCAGCACCCTATAAGTTTTAATAAAAAAGGGTATCTGCACCCGGTGGTGTTAGAAGCATGTTTATTTAAAGCAGACTCCCTGGTAAGCGTGCAAAAAGCGGACAGCAGCTTTAATGAAATAAGTTTAAAGCCGGGACAAAAGGCCCAATATACTTTTACCGTAACTGCACCCAATAAGCCCGGGAGTTTCGATTTGCTTTTTTCTTTACGTACCGATCCTTTCCAGGGCAGTAAAAACAGCAGGATAATTAGCCTTAACGTTAAGTGAGCTGAAAGCAGAAAGCTAAGCGTCTTTTTTAAAAGCTTAAAGCTAAAAGCAGAAAGCTGAGCGTCTTTTTTCAAGCTTTTCGCTTTGGTCTTTCAGCTTTCGGCATTTTCAAGCTTTTCGCTTTGGTCTTTCAGCTTTCAGCATTTTCAAGCTTTTCGCTTTGGTCTTTCAGCATTTTCAAGCTTTTCGCTTTGGTCTTTCAGCTTTCAGCATTAATTATCATCTTTAAATCGGGCAATAACTTTTCTTCCTATATCGTAAACTACCCTAAACCCGGGTTCTGTATCCGTTAAATGCGAGGGGGATTGGTGGAAACTCATAAAAAATTGCCCTTTTAAATGTTTGCCTATAAAAGCTGCGTACATAACATCGAGCCGGTTATAAATTGTTTTTGAATAAAATGGATCGCCGAATGTAAGGTAATTGGCCTGGCCTTTATAAAACTCGTCGAATATGGAGAAACGTTTGCGGCTCATATAAACACTGGCAACCAAACCGTCCGAAGTTCTCCAGCTATACATGGAACGTACGCGATATTCGGTAAACATATAGCCCCCCTCAAACTTTAACGAATCGAAGTATCCCCGGTGACTATAATCAAGCCCTAAGCGAACCTGGTAGCCGCCCTGGTCGCGGATTGGAGCAGCCGTATCACTCTTTGTGCCGGCATCGTGCATAAATAATAAATAATGCATCACATAAAAAGCATGGCCCGGATTAGGGGCAAACTTAAACATTTCACCAGCCATAAACTCATTACGCTGTGTGGGGGTTTGCCGGCTTATCCAATCAATCCAGGCGGTTGCATATCCAAACTTGTTTGTATTCCGAAGCAAAGCACCCTCAACATTAGGACGGTAATATTGTACCGAGTCATTAATCAGGGCGCGGGGGTATTGCAATAGATCATTGCGGGGAAATTCACCCATATTGTACAGCCAGTGTTTACCGGTATAACTGTAATAAGCTACGGGGTTTACCTGTACATAAAAGGGTACCCCGCCAAATTCATGCAGGGGATTAACACCCACAACAAAATGGTTTGCAGTATCAACATTATAACCCATATCAATTTCAGTACGTGTGCCCGAAATGGTTTTACGCAAAGGGATCAAAGCATCATATTCATGGTCATCTAAAAAAGCAAAGCCGTTAAAATGAATATCAATAGTGTTATTCATGTTGGCGTTAGGGAAGGGTTTTAACTTCGCTGTATCAGCTGTAGTTGTATTTTGTTGAGCCTGCGCGAAAGTTGCCGAAATTGTAATGAAAGAAACGATAACAATTAAGTATAGCTTTTTGATCATAAAGATGTATTTGATGTGCAAAACTACAACTATTCGTTAAGATGTGTAGTATTGCAATAACGCTATCCGATTAAAAGTTGGTTAAAATTTACAATCCTTTAATGAATGATAATTGTTCATCGTAAATTTCCATCTATTTTATGGACAAAAAACCAGTCTTTTGAATTTAACCTTTTTGGAAGCTAAATAATTGTTGATCTTTATCTGATCCTAAAAAATCAAACCAAGAATAATTAACATTTATTAAAGCTCAATTGTTATAATGAATAATATTTTCCATTTAGATATTGCGCGCGGCATCTATGGTAATGAGGTACTCAAATTATTCCTCTCAGTGATTGCCGGCGGTATTCTTGGTCTTGAAAGAGAAATCAGGGGTAAATCTGCCGGGTTCAGGACACTGACTTTAATTTGCTTTGGCGCAACAATTTTCACCCTGTGTTCATACCTGTTGGGGGTTGAAGATAACCGCGACAGGATGGCTGCGAACATAATTACCGGGATTGGATTTCTTGGCGCCGGGGTTATATTTCGTAATAATTCTTCGGTTTCCGGGATCACTACTGCGGCTTCAATTTGGGTAGCCGCTGCGATAGGGATGTTGTTAGGCATTGGCGAATACCTGCTGGCTGGTATCTCATTAGTTTTTACCTTGTTTATTTTATACGCATTGGATTTTATTCAATTTTGGATAGATGATAAATTTGAACATAGAAATTATAAAATAGTCTTTCGAAAAGATTGCCCGGAAAACGCCTTATACGAGCATGTCAAATCGCTAAAGTTAAAATTGAACAGACCAAAAATGACACGCGTTGATATGCAGATCACGCTTGAGTTTGAAATTTCAGGAAAGGAAAGAAACCTTTCCTTATTTAACCAATGGCTGATTGAAAACCAGTTTGTTTTGTCGGTTGAGTGGTGAGAATTTATTTGCAAAGAGTTTAGGAAGTGGGCTAAAAGCATAAAGCCGAAAGCGTAAAGCTAAAAAAGTTTTACACTTTCGGCTTTAACCTCTGCAATCAGTGCCCCGATATATCGCCACTGCCGCTTTTTCTTTTGTTAATATTTTTAGGGCCGCCAGAATAGTTGATATCACCCGAGCCATTTACAGCGGCATCAAGCCTGTCGCT
>JABDCF010000087.1:0-19110 GCA_013288235.1 Bacteroidota bacterium
ACAGATGGAATCCCGGCTTAGGTGGATTTCATCAACTACATTTTTAAATCTTTCTGGATCATTAGTGGCCCAATCTCTCGGAATTATCTGAGTATCGATAGTCAATGGAAACGTATTGATACCGGTTATATGTAAAAAATGTAGGATTTCTTTTATTAATTGGGTTTTCAGGCCTTCTAATTCAGTATGGAAAAACTCTAAATTAACATCATCTTTATACACGTACACATTATCAAGATCGCGTAGATGATTATAGCTAAATGCATTTGTGAAGTTGCATTCCCGCAACCAGTTAATTGTAGACATGGGAAGCAGATTAGTTCGGAATTCATTAAACAAAATTCCATCTAATTCTTTAAGTCTCTCATCATATAGTATCTGCTTTTTTTCCTTTTTTAGAAGCCTCGTTGAAATTATATAGCCAAGACAAATAAATACTGTTCCCACTAAATAAATCCATACCTCTAATTTCGACGACAAAAGTCTTAGCGTAAAATTTCTGGCTATTGGAAAGGCTGCAACGGAACCGGAAATAATAATTGTAGCTATAATTTTACTCCACACTGAATCAGTCCAAATTCTCTTAAACCAGACTTTAAATTTTGGAATCATTTGGATGTCGATAAAGGTTCATGAGCCGAAATATTGCCTAACTACAAAGATAAACTTTATATCGACAACATGAATTCAGCTTACAGCCGTGCGTGCATTGTTGTACCTATGTTGTACCAAAAATGAAAATGGCCCTTATCTGCCAAGATAAGAGCCTCATTTTCAAGTAGCGGGGAGCAGGATCGAACTGCCGACCTCAGGGTTATGAATCCTGCGCTCTAACCATCTGAGCTACCCCGCCATAATTTATCGACGGTTATTTATATTATTTGTTAACAGCTACTTATATATTATGTATGTTAGCAAACTAAACTTGCACCCTTTTTAAAAAGGTTTGCAAATATAGCAAAAATTCGTTTTCTTTAGAAAAAATGGTAACATTTACGGCTTACAAAGTATTCAAGCATAAACCCTGATGTCTGAAAAGAAAAAATTTAATATCGAGTATGAAATAAAATCATCTCCTCGGATACTGTACAGTTTCTTAAATGAGCCCAACGGATTAACACAATGGTTTGCTGATGATGTGAGCGTTAGGGACCAGGTTTACACCTTTACCTGGGATGGTGAACAGCAAACGGCGAAACTTCTGAACGCGAAAGAAAACAAAGTTGTAAGGTTCAGGTGGATAGATGACGACCCGCAATATTTTTTCGAAATGGAAATTATCCAGGATGAGCTTACCAATGATGTGGCCTTGAGCGTCACAGATTTTGCAACAGAAGACACAATTGGCGAGCGTAAACTGATATGGAACAATCAAATTGAATACCTTGTAAGTGTATTAGGCGCTTGATTAAGCCTGAAGTCCTGAGTCGAAAGTCTTAAGTCCTGTTTTTGACTCCTTACTTTGGACTTACAACTTCGGACTTGAGACTAAATACCCCTTCCCACCGCATAAAAAATTAATTATCCCTATTTTTGTATCACAAAGCCGACATGTGCCGTTATTAGCAGCAATAAAGCAACGTTTAAAATACCCGCATTGCCGCAGTGAAGGCTAATGGCCGGTAACAGGTTATTCTGATGAAAAAAATACATCTTTTAATACTTAAATCATTCATAAGGCCCTTTTTAGTTACTTTCCTTATAGTAATGTTTGTGTTATTGATGCTGTTTTTATTTAAATACATCGATGACCTTATAGGCAAAGGATTTGAGTGGTACATCATTCTGGAACTGATGCTTTACGCCTCTGCCACTAATGTGCAAATGGCTTTGCCATTGTCGGTTTTGCTGTCATCCATAATGACTTACGGCAGCCTTGGCGAAAATTATGAATTGGTAGCTATTAAAGCTGCAGGCATATCCCTGCGCAGGGCCATGTACCCAATGATGGTGATAATTACCATTTTAAGTGTTGCGGCGTTCCTCTTTTCTGATTATATGCTGCCGAAGGCTAATCTTAAATATTTTTCGCTATTGTACGATGCACGGCAGCAAAAGTCGGCCAACTTTTTGCCCGAAGGGGTATTCAGCAGTAGTTTTCCAGGCTACTCCATACGGGTAAACAGAAAGGATGCCGATGGGCAAACGCTGCACGGCATAATGATATATGCAAAAAACGCTGCAGAAAATAATACCGACGTTTTGCTTGCTAAAGATGGCAAAATGTACCGTACGCCAAATGGCCAGTTCCTGGTTTTAAAACTTAGCGATGGCGTTAAATACATGGAGACAGCCGGGCAGAATAATTTTAATTACCGCGAAAGGCTAACCCGTTACCGTTTTAAAGAGACTGAACAAAAGTTTGATATCTCGGGCATGGGATTGCACCGTACACCAGAGGATGAATTCAAATCAGCCTACCAGATGATGAACTTAAAACAGCTTAAGGACAATGCAGCGATGACCAAACGCCGGATTGATAGCGGTACAAGCGCAAATTATAAATTAATAATATCTTATATAAAGTACTTCTCCATACCTGCAAAACCTGCGGGTGTTAAAAATTATATTTCTGCAAAAGGCAAAACCTTTGCAAGCTTAAAGATAAATGAAAAGCTGAGTACGCTGGCGAATGCCTCAAATGAGGCACGTTCTGTGCAAGATCTTGTAAAAAACCGTTCGGAGCAGGATGCCGAATTGAAAAAGAATGTACAAAGGGCCGATCTTGAATATCAAAAAAAGTTCACGCTGTCGGCTGCTTGTATCGCATTGTTCCTAATTGGGGCGCCGCTCGGGGCCATCATCAGGAAGGGCGGCCTGGGTTTGCCCGTTGTTGTTTCGGTTATTTTTTTCCTGATATATTATATCATCTCAACTATCGGTGAAAAATCAGTTAAGGATGGCGACGTTTCACCTTTAATTGGTTCATGGATAGCTATTATTATTATAACGCCTATCGGTATATTCCTTTCTTACAAGGCAGCCACCGATTCAGCAATATTCGATGTGGATATATACAAACGCTTCTTCAACCGGATATTTAAAAAAAGACAGGTTGATTGAGTTTATTGGGTGAGTGGTTTATTAAGTTTGGACTGAATTGACTAAACCATTCACTTAATCAACCCAATCTAACTTAATCAACAAACCTAAAGCAACCAATTACCGCGCAAACCACGTACTAATTTACAAAGCGCCGACCTGAATGATTTTATTATCGCTTAACTTTGTATACAAATCAAAAAAAGTAATCTGAGATTGAGAGTAAGTATTTTCTTCTTTCGGACTAAAAAAACTACCAATTTATAATACACACAAAAAATGCTAAATAAAATAACAGAAGCCATTGAAGCCATAAAAAGTGGCAAAACAATTATAGTGGTTGATGATGAAGACCGGGAAAACGAAGGTGATTTTTTAACTGCGGCACACAATGCTACTCCCGAAACTATAAATTTTATGATCCGGCACGGACGGGGACTTGTTTGCGCGCCTATTACAAAAAAACGCGCAAAACAGCTTGAGCTGGAACCGATGGTTACTCATAATACCACTTCGCACGAAACTAATTTTACCGTTTCGGTTGATCTGCTGGAGGGTTGTACTACAGGTATCTCCGCTTCCGACCGTTCACGGACCATACTTGCGATGATCGACCTTGCTACAAAACCGGAAGAGTTGGGCAGGCCAGGGCATATCTTTCCGCTGATTGCCAAGGATGGCGGTGTTTTACGCCGTGCCGGGCATACCGAGGCTGCTATTGACCTTGCTGTTATGGCCGGATTTGAACCTGCAGGTGTAATATGCGAGATAATGAAACATGATGGCGAAATGGCGCGGCTGCCTGACCTGCTGGAAATAGCCAAAGAGTTTGACCTTAAAATAATTTCTATAAAAGACCTCATTGCCTACCGTTTAGCTACAGAGTCACTTGTTAACAAGGATGTAACTATCCAATTGCCGACACAATGGGGCGACTTTGAGATGACCGCCTATACACAGGTAGATACCGGCGAGAGCCATTTAGCGCTTGTAAAAGGAAAATGGGAGCCAGGCGAACCAGTGTTGGTGCGTGTACACAGTTCGTGTGTTACAGGCGATATTTTCGGTTCGTGCCGGTGTGATTGCGGCCCGCAACTGCACAAGGCAATGGAAATGATAAACGAGGTAGGAAAAGGTGTTATTGTTTATATGAACCAGGAAGGGCGGGGAATAGGGCTGATAAATAAACTTAAAGCATATAGTCTGCAGGAAAACGGCAGGGATACCGTTGAAGCAAATATCGAGCTTGGCTTTAAAATGGATCAGCGTGATTATGGGGTAGGCGCACAAATATTGCGCGACCTGGGTGTATCAAAAATGCGTTTAATGACCAATAACCCTAAAAAAAGAGCAGGTTTAATTGGTTACGGGTTAGAAGTTGTTGACAATGTGCCCATCGAAATAGCATCAAACCCACATAATGAAGTTTATTTAAGGACCAAAAGAGATAAAATGGATCACGCTATAATGCGAGATCATTGATCTTCGTCTTCGCTTTTTGCTGGTAAAACACCATTTCCGTTTGCAGGTACGGGTATAGGCGCCGGGTTTACGGGCGCCTTTTTTTCATGTTTTCTTAAGATATTCCGTAAAAATTCGCCAAACGTGTCAAAGTCTCTCTGGTAAACTAAACCTACACCGTTTACATATTGCACACCCAGCTGGTTATTAAGCGTGTTTAACGTAGTACTGTTTAACACGCGGTAAGAGTATCTGGCGCTCAGGCTGCCATTTTTCTGGATGAGGTATGAGGCATCAAAATCATAAGTAAGCTGGTTGAAGCTTGAGTTGAATGAACTGCTGCTTTGAAACAGGTCGCTGGTGCCCGAGTAGGTATTAAACAAACTACCGTTAAATACCAGGCGGTCTTTCACCCTGTACGAGGCGCTGAAATCATTAAACGAACGGATGTTTAAATCGAAATTTTTAATATTCGATTGTGAAATAAAGCTGTTTAATTGATTAAATGCGAACTCACTTACCGCTTCTCCGGCTGTGCCCAAAACCTGGTTGGTTAAATTACTATTGGCGCCGCTTGAAAATTGCCGCCTTACAATAATACTTAACGCCTGCTGGCTGCGGTTATTAACATCAGAAAGGTAGTTGCTCAAATCATCCTTTACCGAAGGATCAAGCGGGAAATTAAAGTCGAAATCAATAGTTGGCTGTAACAGTGATTTGGTAAGTATCAGGTCAGCTTGTACCAGGTCGAATGAGTGGCCTTTCGGCGATTCGGAGCCAGCCGCCTGGTAAAGCGGCGATATATCTGTTCGTACTTCATATATAGCATTCAGGTTGATAGACGCATTCGTGGGATTGCCCGTCCATCGAATAGTGCCGCCCTGGTTTACAGTAAAATTTTTACTGATAAAGTTTTTGGCTGTAAATTCAAATTTACCGCTGGTTATCAAAAAGTCACCAAACATATCAAAATCACCCAGGCTGTTTATATCCAGCTTCAAGTTGTTTGCCTGTCCGCTTCCTTCAAGTACACCGTAATCAGTAGTAATCTTTACAGTTGTCTTTTCATCAACAGTAAGGTCAAAATTTAAAGTAACCCCATTAAAAGCCCTTGATGTGGGCGCTGCCGCCTTTGTGGTATCGTTATGGCCAACAAATTTTATAAAATCATAATCACCAACGGTCGAGGAAGTGTTCAGCGGGATATTGAATACCGTACCGGCATCGGTTTTAGCTTTGATATTGATCTTCATATTATCAACCGGGCCGCTAAAGCTAAATTTTCCGCTGGCAAAGGCGGTGCCATAATAAATATGATTATCCTTAAATGATGTGTTTAATGCCATTAGCTTATCGGCAGTGAGCTCTGCTTCAATATCCGGGTTGGCCAGATCATTCAAATCAACTTTCCCGGTAACATGGCCAACACCTTTTTTTGTGTCTTTAAGTGTCATGTTATTAATATTCACTACACTGTTAACTACGTTCAGCGTATCCGTTACGGTGTAAGGCGTTTTTAAGTAATTAACTGTTACCCCCGTGTTTAATAAAATAATATCACCGTTAAACTGGGGTTTTGATGGCGCACCGGTTAGTTTTAAGTTGGTTGAAACGGTGCCTTTAATATTTGAAACAAGGTCCTTAATAAATGGCTCAAAAATAATAGCCTCGGTTTGGTTCATTTTAACATCAAAATCGAGGTTGTCTTCTTTGCCTTTACCTATTTGGTATAACCCGGCAATATTAACTGTTTCCAGGCCATGGTTATTTACGTTCACCTTAACGTTAGCCTGCTTACGGTCATTCCCCAGATCCGATTCAATTTTCACATCGCCTACCAGGGTTTTATTCATCATTAACGAATCGATGCCCAAACTGGCAGCAACCCCCGGCGATTTTAACAATGATGTAATATTAATATCGCCATTCAGTGATCCTTTTAACTGTATGCCGGCGGATTTTGTTAATTGGTTCAAGGTGCCCATATTGAACTTATCAAAAGAAAACTTCAGCTTGTCGTCTGGGCTATCGGAAATAAAGCCATCTATTTTTACTTTTTGTCGGCCGTTTGATAACTCGAAGCCCGATACGCTGGTTTTCCTGGCCAGCAGTTTTACATTTGCGTTCTGCTTGATCCGCCAGTCCTGGTGTTCCAGGGTTATATCCGAAGGGAGTAACTGTAGTTCAGCTGTATTGGTTCCTCCAAAATTAACAACTCCATAAAGGTCAAGCTGGTTTACGGCGTTTTTATCTGCAAGTTTGATGTTGAAATCCAGGCTGTCGTTTTTTACAACATTAATCAGTGTTATGTTTTTTATAAATAAACTGTCGGTAATGTCTATTTTGCTTAATGATAAGTTTAATGACAGGTTGTTATTTGTTGTGTTTTCGTCTATGATAAAATCATGGAAAATTAATTTCCCGTACCTGATGGTTTTAATATAGGCGTTGAGTTCCGCCGTTTTATCTTCCGAATTAAATTTCCCCATAAAAGTCCCCTGGTCTGGTATCTTTAAATCGGGCATAAAAATGGAGATCAGCGAGTCTGGATTTTTAAGTGTTAAATTAAAGGCAAAATTCTGCGGTTTTGGTTCAACAATTGTTGTTTTCAACGATGGGATATATTTTTTCAGGATAGTTTTAAAATAGGAGGGCAACGTTCCGAGGTCGTAACCCCCTTTAATGTAGCCATCGGCGAAATCCGACCTGAGGGTAATATTTCTTGAATTGCCCATGCCATTTGCCGATAAAATGAGCGAATCTACAGGGTAATTGTTCCTCGGATCAATAATTCTTAAATGTGTTACAGAAGCCTTTCCCGTTAAGTTGTTTAAGCTGTTTCCCGAGAAATTGGTTGTTATTTGCGAGGTAAGTGTTACAGTATCATCAAGCAATTTTAAGGTGTGCAATTGCGCTTTGTTAATGCTTGCCGTAATATTATAAACTGGTAACGCCTGATTTAAATTTACACTTCCGTTAACATCGAGCTTGATGTTTTTATCATCGATATTTATTTTAGCATTGGCAATTTTTTTAATAAATGTACCGTTTATGGCTAAATTTTGATAATTGTAACCATTAAAATCAAGCGCTGCTATTTTTGCGTCTAAATTTTCATTTAGGTTTTTGAGGTCACTGCCGCTCCCTTTTATATTAGCGATCATCGTGATGCGGCCAAGTGACCCCTCATCAAGCAGGTCTCCCGCATTAAAGGCATAGGTATCCAGCTTCCCACTGTAGGATGGAACGCCGGCCTTATCGATCTTTAAATTAATGTCCGAATCAAACCTGCCCAGCTTTGTTTTAAATGTACCATAGGCAACAAAATCATTTTGCAGGCCTGTGAACTGCCCGTTAAAGTTTATGTTGCCGAATTTTGAAATAATTGCAGGCACATGCCCGTTGTGCTTGCCGGTAAAATTGCTGTACAGGTAATCAAGGTCGGTTTTGTTGGTGGCAATCTCCTCGAATTTTAAATCAAGGAAGGTGTTGTCCCAGTCGGGCAGACCCCGCAGGTGAAAATCGCCTTTTATATAAGTTGCTTTGCCACCGGTAACCAGCAAGTCTTTAGCGGTTAGGTTATTTACGAAGCCTTTTATCCGCCCGTTTACACCCAAATCAAACTTAACATGCTCGAGCCCGTCTGTAAAGTAACTTATATCGCCTGATGATATCTGCGACGATTTAAAATCACCATCCATGTAAACCTTATTTTCAATCTCATCGAAATCATCAAAGGATTTAAACTTCATCCTGAAATAATTTTTAATGCTCGAATGATCGGTTAATACAAACAGGTTTTGTGCCAATATCTGGTCAGTATCGACAGTTGCATTTGCATTGAATTTTTTTAGATAAAATCCACTTTTTTCGCGAAGCGTCAGGTTGCTGACCTTGCCTTTGAACAAGTGGTGTACCAGGTCCATGTTTTGTATAATCGCGCTGAAGTGTTTTACGTCAACGTCATCAAAGTTGACTCCTTTAATAAAAGTATCGACCAGGCTGTTTTTATAACGGAAATGTAAATTATTGATCGCAATTTTCTCAAAATCCACCGTCCAGGGTTTACTTTTAGTTTTGATTTTACTTGTATCCGGCGAACTGAAGTAATTAAGAATAAACCGCAGATTGGAGACACTATCCTTTTGAGTTTTAAGATAAAATGAGGCATTATCTAATTGTATCAGCTTAAAATCAATAACCTTGTTCTTAATACTGCTGTAAAGCGAGAAGCTATTTAAATCTACCGTTAGTTTGGGGGTGATTAATAAAGTATCTTTTTGTTTATCAAGCACATAAAGTGAATCGATCACCACCGAGGTAAACGGTTGTATATAAAGGCCGCTGATACCTACTTCAGTTTTAAGCTTTGCTGATAAATAAGCCGCTGCTTTTTTTGCAGCCCATGTTTGTACCGGCTTATATTGAAAAAGCAGCAACAGTATGCTAATAACCAATAAGATGACCAATACTATACTTAACGCTATTTTGAGTAGTTTTTTAATAACTTTGCGGTTTAATTATTGATTTATTGAATTACTGAATTATTGATTTGGTTAATGTTTAATTGTTGATCTATCGAATAGTTTAACATCATTTACTGAATATGGTTTAACACCTTGTCAATATATCTTCAATTCAATAATTCAATAATTCATTAATTCAGTAAATATGCCCGTAATACTTGGGATCGAATCTTCATGTGATGAAACCTCAGCTTCGGTTTGTGTTGATGGTATGATACTGAGCAATGTTATTGCTAATCAAACCATACACGAAGCCTATGGAGGCGTTGTCCCTGAGCTTGCCTCAAGGGTTCATCAGCAAAATATTGTTCCTGCCGTTCAACAAGCATTATTGAACGCAAAAGTAAGTAAAAATGATGTTGATGCAGTAGCTTTTACGCGCGGCCCAGGGTTATTGGGCTCATTGCTCGTCGGCGTATCGTTTGCAAAGGCTTTTGCGCTTGCCAAAAACATCCCGCTTATTGATATAAACCACATGCAGGCGCATGTACTGGCACATTTTATCGGCGATAATAAACCGGCATTCCCATTTTTATGTTTAACGGTTTCGGGCGGGCATACACAAATAGTTTTGGTAAAAGATTATTTCGATATGGAAGTTGTCGGCCAAACGCTTGATGATGCTGCCGGCGAAGCGATGGATAAAACAAGCAAAATTTTGGGCCTGCCTTACCCTGGCGGCCCGTTGATAGATAAATATGCACGCCTGGGCAATCCTGATAAGTTTAAATTTCCCGAGCCGCAGATTCCAGGACTTGACTTCAGCTTCAGCGGTTTAAAAACTTCTATCCTATATTTCATCAGGGATAATGTGGCTGTAAACCCCGATTTTGTTTCACAAAATTTAAATGATATTTGTGCATCGGTTGAGAAGCGCATCGCGACCATACTATTAAACAAATTAAAAAAAGCCGCCGATGCTTATGGCATAAAAGACATAGCTTTGGCAGGCGGTGTATCGGCCAATACGGGTTTACGTGAGGGTTTACGTGCAATGGGCGAACAAAACAACTGGCGCTGCTTTATCCCCAAAATGGAATATTGCACCGATAATGCAGCCATGATTGCCATTGCCGGGTATTATAAATATTTAAAAGGCGAATTCGTTGGGCAGGGGGTAGCGCCGCTGGCGAGGATGCCGCTGTAAGGTTGAATTATTGAATTAATGAATTATTGAATTTAGGAAGAGCAGTTTAGTAATCCTTCGTATAATTCAGCAATAACTAATTCAATCATTTTTTCAATCAATAATTCAATAACTCAATAAATCAATAATTAAAATGTCCTTTCCATCCATCATTTTTTACTTAGTCTTTGTAGTGCCGCTTGTTATATTTTTTATCTGGCTTATGCGCCAGGATAAACGCAAAGGCAAAATCGGTCTTATTGTACTGGCCATAATGGTTATTGGCGGCATAGCTTATATGTACTGGAAAACCAAAGGGCAATAAACACGATTTGCAGGATTTTTTTGATTGGCAGGATAAATGGCATATCTTGAAAACGATTTAATCGTGTTCAGATAATAACCTATGAAAATATTTAAAACAGCCCTCCTTTTTGCCTTCGTTGCCCTTCACCTTACCGCATTTGCCCAACTTGATAAAACTGCTGCTGAAGCATTTATAAAACGCGTTGTGCCCGCTGTGGCTGATCATTTTGTGGTAAAGGAGATACCAGCAGAAAGCGGAAAGGATGTTTTTGAGCTGCAAAGCGTAAATGGCAAAATTATTTTAAGCGGCAATAAGGCGCTTTCTGTCGCATCAGCATTGGCTTATTATTTAAAGAACTACTGCCGGGATGATTTTGGCTGGAATGGCGAAAATATGCACCTGCCTGCTGTATTACCTGCGATTAAAGGAAAAATTCATCATACAACACCATATACTTATCGCTACTACCTCAATTACTGCACTTTTAATTACAGTATGAGCTGGTGGGACTGGCCCCGCTGGCAAAAGGAAATAGACTGGATGGCCCTTAGTGGAATTAATATGCCGCTTGCCCTAACGGGCGAAGAAGCGATATGGCGTGATGTTTACCGCGACATGGGTTTTACCGATCATGACCTCGACAGTTTTTTTAGCGGTCCGGCGTATTTTTCGTGGTTTTGGATGGGCAACCTTGATGGATGGGGCGGCCCATTGCCGCAGCATTGGATGGATAGCCATAAAGAATTACAAAAAAAGATATTGGAACGCGAGCGCTCGTTTGGGATGACACCTGTTTTGCCTGCCTTTAGCGGCCACGTACCGCCAACCTTCAAAGACAAATTCCCGCAGGCTAAATTGAAAAAAACCAACTGGGAACAGGGCTTTAATGATGTTTATATTCTTGACGCAGATGACCCGATGTTTGCAGCGATAGGCAAAAAGTATATCGAAAAACAAACGAAAGAATACGGAACAAACCATTTATACTCATCCGATACTTTTAATGAAAATACGCCGCCAAGCAACGATTCTACCTATTTGAGCGGCATGAGCAAAAAAATATTTCAATCGATGACCGCCGCCGACCCGAAAGCTGTTTGGGTGATGCAGGGTTGGCTGTTTTACAATAACAGTAGTTTTTGGCAGCCCAAACAAATTAAATCCCTTTTAGACGCGGTGCCGGATAACAGGATGATATTATTAGACCTGTACAGCGAAGGTCACCCGGTTTGGAGCCGTACCAACGCCTATTACGGCAAGCCATGGATATGGAATATGTTGCAAAACTTTGGCGGTAATGTAAGCCTTTACGGGCGGATGCGGCATGTGGCCGCCGATCCAGCCATCGCGTTGCGCGATCCTGAATCAAAAAACATGGTTGGCATTGGTTTAGCACCCGAAGCAATTGAACAAAACCCGGCATTATATGGCCTGATGCTTGAAAATGTATGGCGTGATAACCCAATTGATGCCGAAGCCTGGCTAAAAGATTATGGGGAACGCCGGTATGGAAAAAACGACCCTCAAATTGATAAGGCCTGGGAGATACTGCTCAATACCGTTTACAGCGGCGCGGCAGGCCACGGCGGCCCCGCGTCAATTATTGCGGGAAGGCCGACTTTGAATATGGGCAACGATTGGCGGGTTGATACTAATTTGCACTATTCTCCAAAGCAGTTGATAAAAGCCTGGCGATTGTTTATGCGATCGGCAGATGATTTAAAACAGAGCGATGGCTTTCAATATGATGTGGTCGATATTACACGGCAGGTACTGGCCAATTATGCCAATACCATTCAGCCTGAAATAATTAAAGCCTACCAAAGTGGCGATTTGACTGGGTTTAAAAAACACAATGCGGAGCTATTAACGCTGATGGACGACATGGATGAGCTGTTAGCGACCCGCAAAGATTTTTTATTAGGCAAATGGATCCACGATGCCCGGGCAAATGGCATCACCCCGCAGGAAAGCGACATTTATGAGTTTAACGCCCGCGACCTTGTTACTTTATGGGGCGGCAGGGATAACCCGCTTAGCGAATACTCTAACCGGCAATGGGCCGGGCTGATAAAAGGGTATTATAAACCCCGCTGGCAGATGTTTTTTGAGGGGCTTGAGCAATCACTAATCAACAAGGCGCCATTGGATACCAATACCTTCGAAAAAAAGATAAAAGACTGGGAATGGGCCTGGGTGCATCAGCATGATACGTATGCCGACAAAGTAACGGGCAATTCCGTTGAGGAGGCAAAAAAAATGTTTAAGAAATATGATGCGCTGATTGAGGAAACGTATAAATGAAGTCTATTAGGGCTACATGACGGATAGTTAAATTGCAATAATTATTTAAATTTGTTTAATGGCAAAGCTTAGTAAATTACTACTTTCAATCTTCTTCATTGCGCTGGCAAACCTGTTGTATGCCCAGCAAATAAAATTAAGCAAAGGCGTTACAAAGGCGTTAAGCACCGTTGATACTGCCCAGTTTAAAGCTGATATTAAATACCTCGCCGATGACAAACTGTTAGGCCGTATGCCCGGCACACCGGGCTATCAAATGGCGGTTGACTATGTGGTTGGCCGCTTAAAAGGGCTTGGCGTTAAACCAGCAGGCGACAATAATGGGTGGGTGCAACAGGTAAAATTGCGCAAAGCATTTGTGCATGACGCTATTGTATCCATTGATAATGCGCCGGCACCCGCTGGCGGATATACTATTTATCCAAATCCTGCCACACCCAACGTGAAAATATCGGCCGGGCTGGTTTTTGCCGGATATGGCATCAGCGAACCGGCTTTAGGATACGACGATTACGCTGGTTTAGATGCAAAAGGCAAAATAGTATTAATAATACGCGGTACGCCTGATAAATTTTCATCGTCAGTAGCCGCCCATGTATCGAATTCGACCGAGATTTTAAAAGTGGCTGCGGAACATGGCGCTGTTGGTGTTATCATCTGTTCAACCGATTCCACAGCCCCTTTACTTAATTTAAGCCGGGGTATCTATAGTGTTTTGGATCAACAGGGAAAAGTCGCGGTATCAAGGATATATTACTCGGACCAGGTAAGTGTGTTTGGAAACTTTAGCTATAAGCTTTTTAATACGCTTTTAAATGATTCGGGAAAATCAATAAAAGACATCGTTACACAACTTAAATCGGGTCAGCCAATTTCATTCCCGATAAATGCCAGCGTTAATGTTTCGTACGCCTCCACCTACCAGGATATCATCAGTTATAACGTTATCGGTAAAATAACCGGCTCAGATCCTAAATTAAAAAAAACCTATATAGTACATAGCGCACACCTTGACCATTTGGGTATCGGTCCGCCGGTAAAGGGCGATTCTATTTACAACGGCGCACACGATAATGCATCGGGCGTGGCCAGTGTTTTGGCAATCGCAAAAATCTACCAAAACATCAAAATAAAACCAAAACGCTCTATCCTTTGTGTGTTGCTTACCGGTGAGGAAATGGGCGACCTTGGTTCAGGTTACTTTGCAAAACATCCCACTGTGCCGAATAAAAGTATAGTAGCCGATGTTAATACGGATATGCCGGCTATTATAGCCCCGTTATTATCGATAACAGCTTTAGGCGCCGAACACTCGTCACTCGCAAAACAGGTTGACCAGGCAGCTGGCTATTTAGACCTCGGCGTGGAGCCCGATCCCGAACCAAAACAAGCCCGCTTTACCCGCAGCGACCAGTATAGCTTTGTTTTGCAGGGCATACCCGCATTGCATATAAAATATGGCAGTAAAACCGCCGATGGTAAAAACAACATGAACGATATTGCCGCCGCATGGCGCGCAAAATATTACCATAAACCGCAGGATGATATCAACGGCATTTTTGATTTCGCCGCAGGCAAAAAATATGCCCAGCTTAACTTTTTAATTGGCTACCTGGTGGCACAGGATGTTCAGAAACCTACATGGAATGCAGGGGATATATTTGCCGGCAAATAGCTTGTAAACTATAATGGATAATAGTTAATGTACGGGGTAAAGCTACTGTACACAATATTGTTGTTTTTTGACAATATGTAAACAGTAGGGACGCTCGATTCATTATCATCCAAATGCTGTGCTTGATTGGTGCCCTTTACTACATATAATCCTTTGACCAATAGGTCGTAATAAAAATTACCGTCAGATTGTACACTCATATTTTCAATTAACTCATTTGGAGCATTGACCAGTTGAGTATAGGTGACGCCGTTATCCTTTGATATGTATATACCTCCACCGGTAGTACTTCTATAAAATGTATTGTTATTATCAACATATATTGCGAAATCCCTTTCGGTTGGATGAGGTATTGTCCACGTGACACCGTTGTCAGTAGATTTAAATATGGTTTGTGTTTCCTCCCCTACAACATACAGACTACCGTTTTTATCCTCGGTAGGGCTCCCGATCTGAGTGTCCCCAAAAGAAGCTGCCGGTGCAGCCCAGGTTTTGCCTTTATCAAGTGAAATATTTATTGTTTCCCCATCAGCTACTAATAATTTCCCACTGGGTGTACAAACTGCGGAAAAAGGCCCCTGGATGTTGAATGGATTGGCATTTATTATTGTCCATGTTGCCCCTGCGTCAGAAGAGTAAAATATACCGTCTCCCACTGAAAAAGCGAAAAGCTCATCGGTTGGAGATGATAGAACAAATTGCAAATTATGGGTTTTACCGAGACTTGCGACAAGGTTCCAACTTGCGCCGTTGTCATCTGAGTACCGCAACTCCAATCCACCATAGCTAACGAATAACCGGCCTGTGCTTAATTTACAAAAACTGGTTGGCATATATCCAAGCTGGACTGAGCAAGCCGAATAATGCCTGCCAGAGCCGGGAGCAACCCCAGTACCCATGGCCGTAACTGAATCAACCTTTATATTCTGTGAATTTATAGCGTAAGCTTTTAAAGTTTGCGGGCCAATGTCACCAGCCAACGACCAATTGTAGCTTATTGTCCCATCAGATTTAGAACTTGCAAGATCCACGCGATCAGAATTGCACCCTGAGCCAGTAAACTGAACAGTGTACCCGCTTACAGGTGCTCCATTTTGGGTCACTTTTATAACAATCGGGCTTAAAAGCGTTTGCCCTACTGTATCAGTTTGGCCGCTGCCGCTAACCAGGGTAATTTTAATTGTGTTTGTACCAGCATCCTGCGGGCCTGGTTGTTTGCTTTTGGAGCAGCTGAAATACAGCGTGCAGAGTAATAACAATGAGGTGATAAGGTTTTTGTTCATAACGGTTAAATTCTTTCCCAATTTAGAAAACATAATCCATAATTTTTAGGGCAATTAAATTTGTTACAATAAAAAATTCCCGATATGGTTACTTTTGCCCGCAAAGTAATTGCAAAATATTGGCAGCATCCGGCAACTTGTTTACCATATTTGCAGTATAGGTTAGTGTAATGGACAATCAAATCGCGATAGCAGAAAATTCTTTATTAACTTATTTAAAGTGTCCCGTGTGCGGCGCAATTTATGATGCATCGGTAATTAATACCGTTTGCACAGATGATGCTTGCCGCTCCACTTTATTTGCGCAATATAATTTAAGAACAGGTATAACAAAGCAGATGCTGGAGGGCAGGCCTGCAACCATGTGGCGCTATAAAGAGTTTTTGCCGGTTATCGATGAAAAAAACATTGTTACCCTTGGCGAAGGCTTTACACCAATTGTACCGATTGAAAACCTTAAACAATTTATCGGCGATAACGAAGTTCTTTGGAAAGATGAATCCGGAAACCCTACCGGCTCATTCAAAGCAAGGGGCATTAGCGCTGCGGTGTCAAAAGCTAAGGAATTAGGTATTACCGCCATTGCTACGCCTACCGCAGGCAATGCAGGCGGGGCGCTGGCTGCCTATGCCGCGCGCGCTGGTATCAAGGCCATTGTGTACATGCCCAAACAAACGCCGCAAATTTTTAAAGATGAATGCAGGTTATATGGGGCAGACCTGGTTGAGATAGATGGCAACATCAGCGATTGCGGTAAACTGGTAAACGAACATGCTTTGCTTAACGGCTGGTTCCAGGTATCAACACTGAAAGAGCCTTATCGGCTGGAAGGTAAAAAAACAATGGGCTACGAAATTGCCGAGCAATTTAACTGGCAACTACCCGATGTTATATTTTATCCAACAGGCGGCGGTACCGGGCTGATCGGCATCTGGAAGGCTTTTGAGGAGATGGAGCAATTGGGCTGGATAGGCAGCAAACGACCGCGTATGGTGGCCGTACAATCCGAAAGCTGCAATGGTATTGTAAAAGCCTTTAATGCGGGACATACAGTTTCGGAATTTGCAGATGGGGGCTTTACCATAGCCAACGGCCTGCGCGTACCGAAACCTTATGCCGATAAAGTAATACTGAAAGTACTGCGCGAAAGCAATGGCGCTGCAACTACTATCAGCGATAAAGAAATGAGCGCCGCGCTTAAGGAAATAGCCCGCAACGAAGGTATGCTCATAGCCCCCGAAGGCGCCGCGCTGTGGCAAGCCTTTAAGAAATTAAAAGCTGCCCAATGGGTAAAGCCAGGCGAACAAGTGCTGCTGATAAATACAGGCAGCGGGTATAAATACCTGGAGAACATTGACCAGGATTAAAGGATTTTCGGGATGAATTGGATTTGCATGCCTGTCTTGTAATCAAATCAGCGATAAGCGTTCCATAGGAACGCCTGGTGAAATATGCGATAATCTGAATTGCACACACGCGCACTATATGTTAAGGGTTTAAACCGCTCAGTTTACCAGGCGGCCGCTCAAATCCACCGTTCGGGCAAAGGGGTTTAAAAATTTGTTGGCTAAAACAGCAAACTCCCGCCGGGTTACCGGGTGGTTGGGGGCAAATTCCGTTTTAAATTTGTAATAGGTTTTCCAGTCTTTTTGTACCCGGTATTTTAACACCTGCGGATCGGTTAATGTATAATCGCTGATAAAGGATAGCAGGTTGCCCAATGTAAATTTTTCGCCGGGTTTTTCTTTGCCAAACCATAAAAAAGCGCGGGTATAAATTTCGGATAAAACAGGCTGTACTTCGGCAGTAGTAATTAGTGAGTCAGGTTTAAACAAAAATCCCCGATCATTTTGCTTTGTCTGCAAAACACCTTTTATTAATCCCGTTGCACATATTTGTTGTATGGCACGCCAATCCTTGTCGGTTTGGGGTATGTCGGTAAAGGGCAGCAGGTAACCTTTAAAATCCAGCAGTTCGCCTTGTATAATCCGCACTTTTAAGTTTTTTGTAGTGGTTTTAAAAAAAGCGCAATAAGCAGCAATTGTACCCGCGCCCTGGCCAAGTTCAAATTGCAAAGGCGCGTACTCATTGCCTTTATCGGCTGATAAAAGGTTTTCGGTAACCAGCACATTATCCACATCATTTAAAACAGCCGTATTCAATGGGATATACCATACCGGGTATGGAGGGTAATTGTTTTTATTGATAGCAGCGCTATTGGTTGGCTGTAAGGAAATGCCTGTTGCAATTGATGTCCTATAAACATTGGAGTTGTTGTTATTTTTCTGAATATCAAAAGCTGCCGGAAGTTTCGCCCCCGCTTTTATAGCAATTTCGCCATTTTCGGTGGCGTCAATAATTACCCTGGCTATAATTTTTATAACTTTTTCATTTTGGATGATGTTCACCTCCCACTTATCGCCATCTTTTTTTATGGTTGAAAAGCGGGCATCCAAATACACAGTAAGATTTTTAGTAGTATCGGCCATTTTCTTCAGAATGGATGCTGCAGTATCAGCACCAAACTTTAATGCGGCATTGTAAGCGGTGTCATATCCCGGCGTATTTTTATAAGCAGCCTGTATATGTTTACGAAATTCGCCCCAGGTACCCGATGGGATGTTATGGTTGGCATCAATTGTAAACATCCCGGTTCCTTTAAGGCTACCCAGCGTTTGGCCCTGCACTGCCAAAACTGTTTTCACCTTGCTGCGGGCGCACTGTATAGCTGTTGCAACACCACTTGTGCTACCGCCAACCACCAGTACATCAATTTTAATAGTTTGGCCATAAATTAAAGAACAGTGAACGGTTAGTAGTATTACGAGCAGCTTTTTTATCATCAGAGTTTCATTAAAACCGGTATTGAACGCTAAATTAGGGTAAAAGCTTGTTGCTGATAAAAATAATACTTAATTTAATTTTTTTTTTACAGCCATGACAGACGAGCAATTAAGATACCCAACCGGGAAATTTAAAGCGCCTGTATCTTACACCAATGAAGATATCAGGCATTGGATCACCACCATCAGGATGTTCCCGGGCAAATTACGCCATGCAATTATCCGTTTAAATGAAAAACAGCTCGATACGCAATACCGTACCGGCGGATGGACAATACGACAAGTAATACACCACGTTGCTGATAGCCATATGAACTCGGTGCTGCGTTTCAAATGGGCGCTTACCGAAGAAAATCCTACCATAAAACCATACGAAGAAGCGGATTGGGCGCTATTGCCAGATTACCGTTTGCCGGTTGAGCCATCGTTAAAAATTATCGAAGGCCTGCACCAGCATTGGGTGGCCTTGCTCGAAAGCTTTACCGAAGAACAATGGCCGATACTACTAAAAATCTTACTGTGTATTTGGATGCCCGCTTTTCA
>JABDCF010000087.1:19120-19300 GCA_013288235.1 Bacteroidota bacterium
GAAGCTGTAAAGATGTTTTAAATTGCCGGAAGAGGTTTATATCACTAAGAATTTTTATCGACTAATCTGTAAAAACCCTCCCTATAGCTATCCCCTACAGGTATAACAACGTCGCCTATAAATATCCGGCTACGCTCAACTGCACCTATATGCCTTAATGAAACAATAAAGGATTTGTGT
>JABDCF010000088.1 GCA_013288235.1 Bacteroidota bacterium
GCCCGGTCACAACAGGCGCTGCCATGCTCGTTCCATCGAGCGCTGCATATTTATTTCCAGGAATTGTTGAATAAATTTGCTCGCCGGGTGCAAACACATCAACCGAGGCTTTGCCGTAATTAGAAAATGGCGCTTTGAGTGTGCTGTCATTTTTCCAGCCGGAAGCGCCTACCTCTATCCAGGCACTGGCGTGACCACCATTGGAATAATTTCGATTGGGATAATTGACCTGTTCATCTAAATCTTTGTTGTCATTCCCGGCAGCATGAATAATTAGTACGTCTTTGGACATGGCATACTTTACCGCATCATCGACCGCTTTTTTATCCTGGCTGTAAGGCTTACCAAAACTCATGTTAATGATTTTAGCCCCATGCGCAACGGCATAACGGATCGCACTAGCTACATCCTTGTCTCGTTCATCACCATCCGGCACCGCACGGACGCTCATAATCAGTACATGATCAGCTATGCCATTCATCCCTACGTTGTTGTTCCTGATGGCAGCGATAATACCGGCAACATGGGTACCATGCGTTGCATCCGGCCCAGTGATATCGTTATTGCCGTAATCACGCTGGCTGGAATTGAAATAGTCATCACCGACAATAGAACGAGGGTCATAAGCTATATTATAATGATAGTTTGCTTCCTCGCTAAAGTGCACAGAGTCATTATAGATTTCTACTTTAAAATCGCTATAGTTTGGATCATTTTTTAAGCCGGACAGGATAATCTCTCGCACCTTAATTTGGGCGCGAGTTTGTGGTTGAAAATTTTGAAAATCTACTAGCCCCGGAGTTTTATTTCGAATACAGTTCTCAATAGTATCCATAATCCGCATAAATGTTTTGACATTCGTTAAGCTATATTTAGCCCAATATAATGCTTGTTCAATATTGGATTTCTCTTTCTTATAGTTATGAAAATCAGCCAATTGACTGATTGTGAAAACGGTGGTGTCCTTTCCCTCAAATTGTATTTCCTGCTGCCTTACCTGTCGGGTAAGTTCAAGATTATCATAATGCACGTTACCATTAGCTGAACCGATAAAGTTCCAGCCATGCAGGTCATTCATTTTAGACCTTTTAGGGTTTGTCCACAATACCGGTTGCAAGTCTTCGTGGGCGGAATCCACGCCAGCATCTATCACCGCAACTATTATCGTTTGGGCTTTTTTTCCATTAAATAACTTCGCATATGCCATGTCGGTACTAATTCCGAAGATGCTATCGGTTTTCAGATCCAGGTTTTGCCAGTTTGGTTTTTGGGCAATCGCTAATTGAGCGAACAATATTACTGGAAAAGAAATAATGAATTTTATTTTTGAAAACATAATAAATGACTTCCAGCAATCGGAAAGCGATTGCTATATGTAAAGAAATTAACCGCCAATATCGCTCGATTTACCGAGCCGCCAACTTGTGATTATTTAAAATTTTTGAACCAAAAAGAGAGATGGTAGTTAATTGATCGCTACCACCTCTATTCAGCTATACGTCAATAATTGTGTACCAGGAAAGCATGCTGAGAATTTAATGCCCCGTAAAACGCAATCGTAAAGCTATGATCACGGACAGAATTCGTCTGTGTATTGCCATCCCCGTTATTTACGCCGGTTAGCGAGTAAGAAGCCAAGAGAATACCGCTTGAAACATCCCTAAATTCAAAAACATATTTTGAGATTGTTGCCTTTGCGGAATATTTCTTAAAATCACTGATATTCTTAAACGACAATGAGGCTACTTCGGAACCATTGGCATTGCCTTGTATATCCACACTCACCGGACTACTGCCCGGCGAAAGATTTACAAATCTTACAGCACATAAACTATCAGCAAATGCTAAATCTGGAACTTTATCAGTCGTAATAAAATAATCTACGGAAGATAAGGTTCCTGTAAGGAACAACGTTTGAATGGAGTAGGCAGGAATAGATAACTGCTCTTTGAAAACCGCTTTTGTTGTATCGGAATTATCCACAAAACTTAACGGGATATTACCAACATAGTTGCCGAATTCCATCGAGGAGCCAAAGCCGATCTCAGCTGCACTTTGATAGTAGTGCAGTGGCTGCGAGCTGTTAAAGTTGGGTATTAATGAACTGCTCCCAACTACAGCGTTGACGATGGTTAGCGAAGCTGCGCCGGAAGCAGGACGCACATTTTCTTTTTTGCAAGAGGAATACAAAATAGTTATGGTAACTATTACTGCTCCGCAACTTATAATAAATTGGTTTTTCATAATTTCTTTTGGATTTATTTATTTAACAATCAATAGCCCGGATTCTGCTTTAAATTAGGATCTCTCTGTATTTCAACGTACGGTATGGGATATAGCAATTGGTCATCATTCCAAGGTTGTTTATAAGATATAGCGCTCAATACAGCACTTGCGGCCCCTGTACGTTTAAGATCAAACCAGCGGTGCCCCCACTCGGAAAAAAGCTCAATACGCCTTTCTTGCATTACGGCGCTCATCACTTGTGAGCTATTCAAACCCGAAGAAAGTGGTGCAAGTCCAGCCCTCGCCCTGATGATGTTCAAATCAGTAACAGCAGCAGCCGTCCCACCGCCGGCGCCATTGGCTTCGGCTTCCGCCAGGATAAGGTACTGTTCTGCGAATCTTAATAACATATAATATTCCGGTACGCTATTAGCCGATCCTTCAGCAATTTTATATTTAAACGGATAATAATAGACGGTTCCTGAATAATTAGTACTATCCACCCATGCAACTCTTCTTTGATCTCCGTTTTCAAAAGCGCTTAACAACTGCGG
This sequence comes from Bacteroidota bacterium, assembly GCA_013288235.1. Taxonomy (GTDB): domain Bacteria; phylum Bacteroidota; class Bacteroidia; order Sphingobacteriales; family Sphingobacteriaceae; genus Mucilaginibacter. The sequence goes on from JABDCF010000088.1 coordinate 2,781, forward strand.
GGTCAGGTAATAATTGGGATTACCCGAATCTAATGGCGAGGGCAGTATTTGATATCCTTCTTCAGTTGCCCAGGTGGTTTGGCTATTGGGTGCTAATTGTAAAATCGCTTCATTACTATTAGCCAAAAAGACATTATTCAAATTAGGAACAAGGCTATATAAACTTGAATTTTTAATTACCTGTGTTGCTTCCATTGCTGCAGAATCCCATTTAGCGGTATACAAATACGCCCTGGCCAGCAATGCTGTGGCCGCCCACTTATTTGCCCGTATCCGTTGATTACCCGAAACCGAATAATCTGCTAGCAACAAAGATTGGGCGCTTTTCAGGTCTGCAATGATCTGACTATAAACTTCGGCTGTCGATGCTCGTGGCAAATTTTCGGTATGAGCATAAGCAGTCGTTGTTGCCAATGGAACCCCACCAAACAGGTTGACCATGTAAAAATAAATGTAGGCTCTTAAAAATTGAGCCTCACCGATCAATTGGTTTTTCGTAGCTGAAGGAACGCTTGTCGAGGCCTGGAGGCCCTGAATCACTCCGTTAGCCATGTAGATGTCAAAATAAGGGTTAGCCCAAAAGTAATTTAATATATATCCATCGTTGGCTACCAATTGATTATTTTGAAAAATCTGTGCATCATTTTGTAGATTGAAAGACAATAGCTCGTCTGCAGACAATCCGCAATTCAAAGTCGTTAAACCATTTGCATAGGATAAATTACTTTGATTAGATATCATATCCTGATAAATTGCGACCAAAGCCGCGGTCGCTGTGGTCGCGCTACTGAAAACCTGCTGCGTAGTGAGAGAATTGGTAGGCGCAGGAACCTCAACAATATTCTTACATCCCACCGAGGCCAAAAACAAGGCAACCAGTAAGTATATTTTTTTCTTTAAATGCTTTTTCATAAAATAAATTTTTAAAGTGTGACACTTAAACCGAGTGTAAATACCTTATAAGGGGGTAACGGGTTCAAAGAATTCTCCTCGGGGTCAATTCCCGGGAAAGGGGTTATGACGAATAAATTTTCGCCTCGAAAGAAAATTCGGCAATTCGTTATGCCCACTTTTGAGACAAGCTCTTTTGGCAGGTTATAAGAAAGCGTTGCATTTCTGAGCTTGATATAAGAAGCATTCGTAAGCCCCGCATCGGATGATCCAAACTCGCTGTAGGTGCTACCAGGTACTGTCGTAAATTTTGCCTCAGTTGCGATTTGGCCTGGATATTGCCATTCATTACCAAGAATTGTTGTCGATTGGTTTCCCAGTATTCTACCTGGATTACTGCCCTGACTTAGTAAGTCAAATGCAATTTGTTCCTTGTAACTGAAAAACAACGTGAGCTGTATACCGTGGTAATTCAGTTCTGTTCCAAACCCACCAAAAAATTTCGGATTGAGATTATAAGCAATACGGTCATCCGTAGGACCGGGATTTTGGCTAATGATTCCATCATGATTTTTATCCTCAAAAGTATATTGCCCGGTCAACGGATCTACGCCAGTATAATGTAACTTATAAACTAAATTAAGTGGCTGGCCAACAACGTACCCGGAATTAGCAAAAGGCGTATTTTGGATATTGGGAAAGGCGATTAATTTATTTTGGTTAATGCTGATATTAAAATTAAACGTCCAGGTAAAATCGGAATGGTCTATGATTTTTGTCTTTAGCGTAAACTCCTCTCCTGAATTTTGTACGGTTGCACCTAAATTCTCTATCACCGTATTAAAACCAGTTAAATACGGTAATGGATAATCCAGGAGTTGGTTGCCGCTACGGTTTCTATAGTAATCACCTGAAACTAATATCCGATCCTTTAAAAACCCTAAATCCAATCCAAATTCTAATTTCTTGTTCACTTCCCATTGGTAATTGGGATTGGCATGTTGAATGGGTTGTAGCGGTACAATGCCATTATAAATATATGCTGAATTGGCTTCGTAGCGGCTTAAATAAGAATAGTCATCAATTTGAGCATCAGATCCTGTTGATCCATAACTTCCCCTTATTTTCCCAAAATCCAACCAGGAAACATTATCCTTGACCCATTTTTCTTCCGTGAAGATATAACCTAAGCCTAACGCGCCAAAGTTGCCATATTCGTTGTCGGGACCAAAAAGGCTGGAACCGTCGCGACGCATTGTAAAATCCAACAAATACTTATCTTCCCAATTGTAACTTAAACGGCCAAAAACACTCCCGAATTTATATTCCCCATCTGAATTGGATGCGCTTGTAGTTGTGGCATCTGCTGTTGTTTTCAGCAAATAGTCGCTCGTGTAGCCTTCAGCTTCTATTTCAACACCGTCTGAATTCGTTTGCTGTAAACTTGCACCTAACAGCACACTTAATTTCCCTTTTGAAATGGTTTTATCATAAGTTAGTTGAGGCTCTATGCTCCAGTTTTTATTATCATTATAGCCCAATTCGGTGCTACCCGTTGGGTGATTGGCCGGATTTTGAGAGGCGATCGGTATTAAATCGCTTTGATCTGTCTGGGCAAAATTATAGCCCAGGTCTGTTTTAAGGATCAACCCTTTGATGATTTCATAACTGAGATTTAATTTGCCATTAACATAATTTGTCTCTGCACTATAAGAGCGCAAAAGGTTCCCAAAGGGGTACGCATTACTGATTGGCGCCCATCCTGCATAATTTAACCCTCCCTGTGCATTGTATATCGGCGGCGCATCCGGTGGTAACAATACGTTGCCTGACAAATAGGTCATGTCAGATTTTGTGGCTGTATACTGACCTGACAATGAAACACTAAACTTATTATTCGAAGATTTATGGATTATGTTAAATGATACAGCGGCCTTTTGATCTAAACCGTTGACAGTTGTAGGATAAACTTGGCTTGTGTATCCAACACCTATTCTAAAAGTTGTCAAACGGTCGCCACCCGATAAACTTGTCTGGGCATTGGTATAATGCCCAAGACCGCCGTATAAATATTTTTCCCAATTCGTGGAAGGATTGTTTGCCCATTGCAAAATATCATAGGCATTGCCTGCCGTAGGTGTGATCCCATCGTTCCTAAATGCTTCTTCTCTTACTTGTATGTATTGTTGTGTATTGAGCAGCGGCAAAAAGCTCGTGATTTGCGTTTCACCCTCTTCCACATTGGCATCAAGTTTTACCTGTCCGGGTGACCCGGTCTTTGTGGTAATAAGTATCACACCATTCGCGCCCCTGGCCCCGTAAATGGCTGTTGCAGCGGCGTCTTTCAATACCGTTATACTTGCTATATCCGCAGGATTCATGCTGAATAATGGGCTTTGTCCGTTAGCCGGTCCTGGTATGCCGCTTTGCGAGAACCCAGATGAGGTTGGATAAGTCGTTCCGTGGAGTTCGACTACACTCAAAGGTACCCCATCAATCACATACAACGGATCAGAAGGAAGACTACTTATTGAACTCCGTCCCCTCAACTCAACCTTTACGGGCGCGCTTTGATAACCACTTTGCTGAACTACATCCAAGCCCGCAACCTGACCCTCCAGTGCAAGCAATGGGTTCATTACGGGTTGATTTTCAATGGTTTTCGCGGAAACGGTGGAAATATCACCAGTATTAAGCCTATCGGTAGTTTTGCCATACGCCTGAACTACCACCTGATCCAAGGAGTTTGTGGCTTCTTCCATTGTAATGTTTACAAGGGTGTTGGTACCAACTCTTACATAAAGTTGTTTGTAGCCAACATAGCTGATGATCAAGGTATCGGATTGCAGTACATCTCTTAATAAAAAGTGACCATCTGCTGCCGTGAGTGTGCCGGTTTTTGTTCGTTTGATGATTACTGTCGCCCCGGATAAGGCTTCACCAGCTTTGTTGGTGACGCGGCCTGATATGTCAACGGGGGGTAGTGGTGCCTGGGGTTGAGCGTGTTGTATTTCTTTTTTTTTCACACCAATGTTATTGCCGGAAATGGTATAAACTAAGGGTTGGTTGGCTAAACATTGGTTAAGTGCTTCCTGTAAACTGGCATTTTTGACATTGATGGTTACTTTTGAAGTGCCATTCAGAATATTCAGTTCATATAAAAAATTGTAACCGGTTTGTTCCCTGATGTCATTGAATACTTTTTCTAAAGGTGCGTCCTTTTCATTCAATGTGACTTTTTGCGCCAATGCTCGCGCCGATACCTGAAGACATGCTACCGTAATAAGAATAATAACAAGTTTCATAACGAGAAGTATTTTGAATAATCTTCCCCGTTTTTTACGCACAGGGTTAAAGAGCGTATAAAAATTCATACTTTTGATTTTTGGGTTAAGTGTAAATGATCTGTTGCAAGATTTTTATCCCTCCTGCCCAGCGGGATGGAAAGGTTAACCCGGATATCAGCCGGCGGTGTTAGTAGCACTTCCGGCTTTCTTATAGGGGACACCTCGGGTATTGGGTCTTTATTTTACCATAAGCATACTTGTTTGGGTTTAATCATCATATAGTTTAAAATCCGGTCATGGTTTTACGATAATGGTTTTACCGTCAACCCTAAAGTGTACATTATCAAATTCCAGGATATTCAGCAAATCGGATAAATTGGCGTTCCTGGAAATACTACCGGCAAACTGCCTGTTGGGAATTTCGCCTTCATAACGGATGTCCACATCATACCAACGGGACACATTCCGCATGATTTCATGAATATCTTGCCCGTTAAATAAGGTCTGACCGTTCTTCCAGGCAATCACGTTGGCAATATCCGCCTTTTGAACCTTAATGGCTTGGTTATCATTAACCGCCTGCTGACCGGGAATCAAAGTAACGGCCTGCTTGCCGCTGCTTACCCGGATACTGCCCTCGACCAGTGTAGTTCGCATAGCGGGCTCATCGTCATACGTATTGATATTAAACTCCGTACCCAGGTCTTCCAGCAATTGCCCTTTTACTTTCACTCGGAACGGGTGGGCGGCATCATATTTTACTTTGATCCATACCTGCCCGGTGACAGTGATTAGCCTTTCTTTCCCGGTGAATTTAACCGGGAACCTAATAGATGAGGCCGCATCCAGCACGAATTGTGTTCCGTCGGCCAGCGTACCTTCATAACGCCCGCCGCGCGGCGTGGTCATGGTGTTATATTCTGGTTCGGCAGGCTTATTGGAAGCAGTAGTTGTTTGTTCATTTGCATATTCTACCTTACCGTCTGCGGTCTTTTTAATAACAGTATTGGCCTGTACCGCCAGTTTGCCGTTTTTGGCGTCGGTCAGGCTGATTTGTTTACCGTTGGAAAGGGTAAGAATGGCTTTGTTGCCACCTGGCTTAATATCAGGCTGATGATTTTGAGCGAATTGTTGAGCGGGTTGTTTTTTATGCAGGATGAAATACCCGCTAGCCGATAGCAATATAGCGACCGATGCTGCGGCCGCGATGCGTGGCCAAACCGCCCGCCTGCGCGGGAGTTCTACTGGTTCGTTATTATCTATGTGTCTTTGTAAAGCAGATCGGATCGCTGCCTGGTCATCCACCAAACGTTTTTGGCCGGGAAGGTTGTGCTTTTTCTTGAGGTAGCGAAAATAATAATTTTCTACCTGCTGTTTTTCTTCCGGGGTAGCGGTACCATCGGTGTACTTTTTTAAAAGCGCTCTTGCCTGTTGTTCGTCCATTGTATGAAGAAGGGTTTTTATACCCCTCTATACTGATGTACGGTTCACCTGCGTTTCGTCCCGAAGGATTTTACAAGTAATGTAATAAAAATAGCAAAAAGCTGAGGCCGATATTCGGGCGCAGTTTTCTAGTGGATTCGCTCAATAAATTCCGGACGGTTTTTTCAGAAATACCCAGCTCCTCGGCGATCTCTTCGTTCGAATACTGCTGGAGACGGCTAAGCGTGAATACTTTGCCCATTTGCGGCGGTAGGTGATTAACATACTGTTCCACCAACGCGGCCAGTTCCTTTGCCCCGATATAATCATCGGCGGCCAGTTCCTCGCTAAACTCTGCTAAAAAAGCGGTGACATAGCGGGTGCGAACCTTTGCCCGTTCGATGTTTTTCAGAAACTGAAAGCGAACAGCGCTATACAAGTAAGCAGACACCTCACCACGTAAAGCCAGCTTTTCACGACGGTCCCAAAAGGAAATAAAAATTTCCTGCAACAAGTCGCGGGCATCATCCTCGCTGTTTGTCAATTTAAAGGCATAGACATAAAGCACGCCGCTGTACCGGTCATACAATTCAGTAAACGCACCTTTATCACTCTCTTTTATAAAGAGAACTAGTACGCCGTCCGAATATTTGCTATACGCTACCATACGCTCAAATCACCTATAAAGTTAATCAATTAAAAAGCAATGTTAGCCAATATTTTTCACAAGTTGTTGATATCCGGCTGATAACAGCCTATCCGGCAGTGGTGATCTTTTGTGATTCAAATCGACCGTACTTGTCCCTGTTCCTGACTTTGCGCCTGTTCGGGTGCTGTAGCAGGTTCCTTTTCTTCCGATACTTTGGCCGGTTTCCGTGCTTCGAGTTTCGCCAGTTCCCCGGCGACCAGTCCGGCTACCTCGGCTTTGATCATCTGGTAATTTTCCTGCACATCTTCCGGCGAAACGTGTTTAATGACCGGGAAAGGCTTATAGGCTGTTTCTTCCCGGCGTATCGCCTCATGATCGTTCTGTATGGTACTGTGGAACAGCTTCAGGTCGATCTTTTCTTCCGGGTTGTCCGCTACCAGCCCTACAAATTCACCCGAGGACAGCCGCGCGATCCTGGCTGCAGGTATCGCATAATCCAGTTGGGTCGATTGCGTAATGGAAGTGTCCGAACTGTTGATGCTGCGGCTATCCCTGTCCTGCATGATCCGGCCGAAGTTTTCCGCCAGTGTTTTGGCCGTATCGCCGGTCACTTGCCCGCTGATGATATTGCCTACGATGCCGGTAATCACCTTTGCCTGGTCGGCCCCATAGTCTTTCGTCAATTGGCTGAAATCCTGTACGGCTAAAGTAGTAGCCACCTCATTGGATCGTGCCGTCGCAATCAGGCTGTCGATATTATTAAAGTATATGGTTGGAAACTCGTCGAAGATCAAACTGCTTTTGAGTTGTCCCCTGCGGTTGACCAGCTTGATCATGCGGGAGATATATAAGGATAAGACCGCGCCATAGGTTTGCAGCTTCTGCGGGTTATTGCCGATGCTGACGATCTTAGGCGCTTTGGGATTATTGATGTCCAGCGTAAAGTCATTGCCGGATAATACATAATATAACTGTGGGGAAGCCAAACGCGCCAAACCGATCTTGGCCCCGGTGATTTGTCCCTCCAATTGCGCTTTGGCATTGTTATTATAAGCGGTAATAAAAGGATTGACCAAGGCCCGGACTTCTTCTTCCTGTTGCAAAATGGCGAACAGCCGGTCATAGTCCACCTGGATCAGTTCTACCACATGCGGCAGCGTACAGTATTTGCCGTTACGGTATTTACGCAAATACCAGATAATGGCGGTAATAAAGTTAATCGAACTTTCCACGAAGAAATCGCCCTGTTTCTTGATCCATTCTCTGTTTAAGCCCATCATGATCGTGCGGCTGGCCTCGGTCGCATCGGTAATATCTTCCATGCTTTGCGGGTCAAGCGGGTTACAACGGTGGGTCCGGTCGAGGTCGTCAAAGTTAATCACGTAAAATTTGGGTTTGACCTTATAGTTCCCCTTGTATCGCAACAGCTTATTATAAGCGATCTTCGTCAGGTCGTCATATTTAAAATCATAAAGAAATAGCGTAAAACCCTTTTTGAGGTGCTGGTCGATGATATGGCGGATTACGAAGTAGCTCTTACCCGCACCCGGCGTACCGGCCACCAGTACGCCGCGAAAGGGATTGATAAAATTGATCCAGCTATCCCGGACTTTGCCCTTTAAATTGTATTTCGCAGGCAGGTTGACCGAATAGTCGTTTTCCAGTTTCCGTTCTTCCTGCGGGAAGGTTTCATTAGCCGTGTTGAAGATGTCGGTATTCAGCTTGTTTTTGATCAGCCGCGATAATAGCCCGCCGCCTGTTAAGATGAGTATATAGCCGGTTATGGTCAGTGCCATATAAGCAATCGTGATCGTTTGGTTAGATGCCTGTATATAAAAGCATAAGGCGCTGATGAAATAAATAAGCAAGCCAGTTAACAGGTAAACAACAATGGTTTTCCGTTGTATCTTATCGTCCTTGCGGCCTTTGGCGCCGATCAGTGACACGACCAGGGCCAGCAAAGCCGACAGTTTGGGCTTGAGGTTGTTTTTAAATAAACCGTTCCGCGCAATGTTGATGACGATGCGGGTCGTGATTGGCGCTGTTAAGTGCCATTGCTGGAAAGTACCAAAACAGCTGATGTAAAAATGCAGCGCTAAAATAATAATGCTGATGGCGCGGGTCATGTCGATGATCTTGCGCAGCCCCTGGGTATCTTCTCCGGTGTTCATGTCAAATTCTCCTTAGTTATGGTGTCAGTTCCTGGTCTTGCGACCGGTCATTAATTCTCCTTCGTTTCTTTTTGCGCGATACGCTTGGCGCTACATCCGGCCCGGTATGGCCTAACGCGATTGCCAAATAGTTGGTAGGCTGCGGCGCTGGCAGGTAAGCCTTTGCGGGCTGTTCTTTTTCCAGGTAATTTGTTTTGGGTTCGCGGCGCAGGTAACTTTCCTTTTGTTTAGCCTTTTCTTTTGGGCGCTGGCGGCTTTGTTGCTGCTGCTTTTGTTCCTGGTATCTGGCTTTTTCTTCACGCATCACCATGCGTTCTTTCAAGTTGCCGTTCTTTTGGGTTTTGGCATACTCAAAAGTTTCTTCCAGCTTACGGTCAAAGCCAAACGTTTGGTCAAACAGCTTTTCGCCGGAATTAATAAACAGCGCCCGGTCGAACTGGCCCAGCTTTCTGGAATGCTCCACGTTCTTGCCGCGCGATTTGTTCATCGGGCTGAGCTTGACCTTATTGGTGATGTCTTTGCGGCTGACGATTACCTGTATATGCATTTGCTCACCCGGTTTGCGTTCGCCCCGTTTCTTTGTGCCGTTTTGTACTTCTTTATCCTTGTGCGAATAATAGCGGTGGTTTTCCAGTTTGGCAAACCACATTAAATCCCGGTTGCTTTCAATACCAGGCCGGTTAAAGTTTTTGGCGTATTCATCCATCACTTTTTCTGCATAGGCTTTAAACTGTGCTTTCGCATCATCTCCGTATTGCTCCTTGAGAAAAGTGATCTCTTTCTGGCTCGGGCTAATGTTGATCAGGAAAAACTTGGCATCATCCCGGCTTAACTTGGCGATGTTGTTATCCAGGCTGCGCCTAACCGCATTAGATGGTATGTTTTGACTGCTGCCGTTGAACCATTGCTCGGGTTGCAGATTTTCTAATAGGCGCTGCTCTTTATCGAGGTAATGCACCAATGCGCCGCTGCCGCCTTTGTTATTGCCTGTTTCGCTATCGGTGATTTTGATGTGCATACGCCTCCCTTAATCCCCCCGGTAGGGGGAAATGATTGTTTATAGTTTGCTGACCTGTTGCCTGGTTTCCTGTAATAATGCTTCCCGGTCTTTTGGTGCAATGGTCATGAGCGTCTTGCTATAATAGTTCAGGATGTACTGGAATTTGGTTTTGAGTTTTTCCTTGCTGTCGAGCGCCTGGCTGATTGCGTCCAGTTGCGCGGCCTGCACCTTATTCGCGTTCAGCACTTGCTCATTGAAATAGCGGACGATCTCCCGCTGGTTAACGATCATCTTATCCACGCTTTCCTTGACCGGGATGAGCAGGTTATCTTCCTGCGACCGGATAAAGCGGATATAGGTTTGGTGGTTTTTGGCCAGCGCGTTTTTGAGTAACTCGTCATTGATATCTGCCGGGTCTTTTTTGGTACGGTAGAAATAATCCACCATCGCTATAAATAGTTCGACCTGGTTAAGTCCTAATTTTTCGCAGAGCTTGACCAGCTTATCGTGCGTAGCCAGCGGAAAGCGGATGGATTTTTCCGGCGGGCGCTTTTTTACCGTTTGTTTCTTCAGGGATATATCCATCGGTATATCATTTTCTCGTTTATTGATCAATTAATACAGCCTGGATATACCCGGAGTATATCCTCAACCCCGTTTGCAGCGCAAACGGCGAGCAGAGTAGGGCTTTGCCCAACTCCGGCTCGCTCTTTTTTTTTCAAAAAAAGACAGCGACATTTCAGGTTTTCGCTGCCGATTTGAGGCGGCTCACCTTGCAAAGCGTGGGGTTATCGTTGGTGTTCCTTTCGACCTGAACGGCCAGCGTACTGCCGTAGGCTAATTCCGCAATATTGATATGGTTCAGCCGGTAGCTGCGTTCCTTATCGAGGAATGCCGTGAGTTTGATGCGCTGCCCGGTTTGCCGGATAGTGCAGTACAGGTCGATGGCGGGCAGTTTCTTGGCCCAGATCATAAAATCTAAAATGACATGGTATTCGCCGGTGGGGATGTCGTCCTTTTCATAGCTGTAGTCGCGGGGCTGGTAGCCTGCATGCAGTGCGGCCTGGAAGGAAAGGACGCTGTTGGGCTTTTGTTCTTTGGTGTTCGTTGTCATGGCTTATTGTTCTAATAAGCCAAAGGTGGGGGTGGATTTTTGGGTGGTTTAACACTATGAGGGGATGGTGTTAAAAGTTTTATAAGGAATAATTAATCAGATTGTTTTTAAACTAATTATATTAGCATCATAATATTCCTTATATGAGCGACTTTACCCTGAACCCTTTAAATGTAACTATTAACCAGGTTTCACTTGGGAATAAAAAATTGACCAAATCCATCTTCAATCAAATTGAATTCGGTGATTGCTTTACTGAGGAAATGGATTTCTCCGGAGATGCAGTGATAGGTTATGTAAAAGAAAAAGATGGCCGCTATCTGCTCTGGGTAGTCAACGGAAAATTGAGAAAACGGGGCCTGACAGACTATAGGGCGTTACAAATAGATATAGAAAGAGCATCTTATGACAAAGCATTATGGTTCCTGAATAAGACCCGGCTAAAATACAAAGTTGCTGATGACAACCGTGTAAAGCTTTCTGCTTGGTTAGAAGATACCGAAAGATATACTGTATTGGTAAATAAGGTCAAAGCATTCCTTGAAACACTTAACGACAAGCAGATTTATCTTTAATCAAAACCCCATGTCAGACCTGCAAAGTAGCATACAACGGATGCTCAACCAAATGGATTCGCCCTTACTGAAATTCTCCCGTGAATTCCACCAAAAAATGAAGGCCTATCAAACACCTCAAATACAGAGCTTTCTGGAGGAAAACCGTAAAATGCAGGATTTGCTTTCACCCTTTGCAAAATCAATACTGTCCAGCCAGGATCATCTCCGGCTAGCCTTAAATCCAAATATCAAGGCCTTTTTCGAACAACAGGAAAAGTTTGACGCGATACTCAAGCCCTATCAGCCAGAGCTATCCGGCAATATTGCTAATTTGTCGAAATGGATAGCAACTACCGAAACGCCGGCTGCTGTATACACTGAAGTCGCTTCTTTTAAAAAAGAACTGTATTCATCGGCGTTGCTGTTTCAACAAGCCAGTGCCTATCAAGATTATTTTGACCGTCTTGGTCATTTGGGCAGTATGTCCGGTGATATTTCTATCTCATCATTTAATCCGAATATTTTTCAACGCTTTGACTATACGTTGATTGAGGATGAAGATAGCGAACCGGAAAGCCAAATCATTTTATTGGACGAAGGATCTAGAATTAAACGCATCATCAAAGATATTTATCATAATAACCACCAATTATATACGATGCAGCCAAATGATTTTGAAGATATGATCGCTGAATTGCTTCGCTTCCAACAATTTGAAGTGGAAATGACTAAGCGGACGAGGGATGGTGGTTATGACTTGATCGCTGTGAAAAATATAGGGGATTTTGCAGTTCGTTTTTTAGTCGAATGCAAGCGAAATGCAAAGTCGAGGAAAATCGGCGTTGGCATCGTCAGGGGTTTCCGGGACGTAATCAATACACAGGGCGCTAACAAGGGAATTATCGTTACCTCATCATATTTCAGTCCTGATGCAGAAAAGGAACGGATGCGAAATAAACCGTATATGCTGGACTTCAAAGATCATGATGATGTCATTGACTGGGTAAATAAATATATTAACTGATCATCTTTATCAAACGTTTATCATAAAGGTATTTAAGTTACCGTTCATCAAAATACATCCTGTCTTTAATATCTTCCGGGCCATTGCGCTTGGTCAAAATGATTTCCGGGTCATTCTCCGCATACCAGTTATTCCCGTTCCAACGGTAATCCTCCTGGTACACTTCTCCATTATCATCATCGATCAGGAACATACTTAATTTTTCTAAGCTGACTACCCAATTGCCGCGCATATCCATCGCATTAAAGCCGTCGCTCAATGTTTCCACGATAGACCAGGCGATAAGCAAATCCGGCCTCAATTCAAAAATCTCCATGTGCTTATCATCATCCGGTAGTTCTTTGGTATAAATACCGGCGTGTTGCATAATTAAAGGGTTCTCGTACATAGGTAATTGGTTCATAAACAGATATTGCCAAAACTAAATTTTTCTGAAAAAGAATGCAACTATTGTACTTTGATGTTAAATGTACTTTCATTTCCACGCCATTTTTGGGCCAAAAAGGTGTGCAGATGGATTTGTTAACAGAAAAAAGAAACATTAGCCCTGATAAGGTGGTCAGTATGCTCAAAAAGCAGGGCATCAGTATTGGGACAGAAGATGCAGAGCAGATAACCGATTTCCTGTATTTCCTGGCCTTGTTATTTTATAAACAATATGCCGCCCGGTTATGAGGGCGATCTTATATATCCGGGTCAGTACGGATGAACAGGCTGATAAGGGGTATTCGCAGCGTAACCAGGACGAAGTACTACACAAATATTGTGCTTTAAAATCCATCGTGGTGCAGGATGTGATTTACGAGGATCATTCCGCCAAAACCTTTAACCGCCCGGAATGGATAAAAATGCTAGGTACGCTAAAAAAAGTAAAAGAGAAGCACTCGATAGACTTGATCCTGTTTACCAAATGGGACCGGTTCAGCCGCAATACAGCAGATGCTTATCAAATGATCGGCATACTGCGTAAGTTGGGCATAGAGCCACAGGCCATTGAACAGCCACTTGATTTGTCCGTTCCTGAAAATAAAATGATGCTAGCCTTTTATCTGGCTGTGCCTGAAGTAGAGAATGACCGGAGGGCTTTGAATATTTTTCATGGAATGCGCCGCGCAAAAAAGGAGGGTCGCTGGGTGGCGACTGCACCATTGGGTTATATTAACCGTTCAACCGAAGACGGGCGCAAGTATATTCGTCCGGATGAGCCACAAGCTGATATTCTACGTTTTGCCTTTAACGAGATCGCCACAGGCAAATATGCCACCGATCAGGTATGGAAAATGGCGCGTCAAAAAGGATTGCGTTGCGGCCGTAAACAATTCTGGAATGTCGTTCGTAACCCCGCCTATTGCGGAAAGATCACAGTACAGCCTTTCAAAGACGAACCCCTGCAACTGGTGGTTGGACAACACGAGCCGATTATTACCGAAGAATTATTTTGTAAGGTACAGGATGTATTGGATGGCAGGAAAATAAAAAGAGGTGCCAAAATCGTATCCCTATCGATGTTACCCCTGCGCGGTTTTTTGATCTGTCCGCGTTGCGGTAGGTTACTAACCGGCAGTGCGTCAAAGGGCCGTAATGCTTTTTACTATTATTACCATTGTTCAAAGGGTTGTACCACCCGGTTTAAAACAGACATGGTAAACGCAGCATTTGACAGGCTACTGAAAAGCCTAAAGCCGAGACGGTCATATTTACTTGTTTTTAAGGAAATCGCCAGAGATGTGTTTAAACAGCAGACTTTAAGCAAGCAAAACCAGCGCTTGCAAGTTTTGTCAAAAATAGAAACATTACAATCCCGGCTTAAAAAGGCCAGGGAGCTATTGCTGTCAGATGCCATTGATGCCTACGATTTCGGACAGATCAAAACAGATTGTGAAACGCAAATAAGGTCACTTACTATGGCTTTAAGTGATCTACCAGATTTAGCCGAGGCGATTACGCAATTACTAAACCGTTATGCCAAACGATTTCTTGACCTACATGATATATATAATAATGCTGCTTTGGAAGATAAACGGAAGCTGGTAAGCTTACTATTAGCCCCAAATATTGTTTATCATGACATTGGTTTTGATCAAAAACAACTGTCGAATGTTTTGAGCATAATTTATCAGTCAACCTGCTAAGAAACTATTACATATTTTTTTTCTTTTTAATTTCTGCTACAAATTTTTCTTCGGCATCGACCAAGGGCTTATACCACTCCCACATTTCTTCAAGCGACTGAAAATTATCCGGCACTTTATTGCCATCCTGAAAAGCATCATCAGGTGTAAAAGGCATTGACCAATGACGATAACTTTCTACTGATCTTCTTGGATGCCATGCAATAGAGCTATCAAAAAAGGACGTTGAATAGTCATAATGATGACTATGTATAAAGCCGCTCCATGATTTTTTTACTTCTTCTTCTTCACGTATATCGATCAGTTCAAATTGCTCCATTGCTCGTTCATCAGGCGTACCCCAGGCTTTTTGCAATAATGAAATAGCTTCAACATCCGATTCAGGTGCTCTGTAACCAAATATAGTTACTCTTGGCGCTTTCTTTAATTCAATACCTATTTGTTCCCATTGGCCGATTGTAAATGGATCAGAGTTATAATCTTTCTTTTCTACCGGGTAGAGCAATTTAGTTGGTTCAAAATAACCTCCTGTGGCTTTTGAGTTATAACCTGCTGGCCCGGCTCTTTTATCAAGGTCACTATAACCTATTGAGACACAACCATGCAGGAAAATAATGCCTGGTGTCTTGGTGAATTTGCCATTGCGCACAAATGCCTGATAGAGAAAAGGGTCCCAGTTAAAGGTAGCGATCACGTCTTTGGGCCGTAAGGACAGCATCAAATAATCATAGATCGTTGGCTGATCGGGCAATTCAAGTTCGCTAAAGTATTTATAAATAGCGTTTTCAATATATTGTTGCTCTCTTATATATTCTTTTTGCAACATCAACTTGCTATAAAGTTTTTCGAAATCTGCTGATAAATCCCGAAGATATTGGGGAAGCTTGGCAACAATTTTTTCTAACCCTAAAATTTGAATAATATTATTCATGGCTGGTAGCATCCTGCCATGTTTTTCGGGATTCTTTATAGTCGACGCGATACTTGCTCCTGCACCTAAAAGTACTACATGGGTGCCGTTTCCATGTACTCTTTCTATTTCATCCTCTCTCGTCATAAACTATTGAATGAACAGATCATTTGATTGCATTTTCGTCTTTAATCCACATAAATCTTTTCTCATCTTGTATTTGTGCTCATTAGCATACTTATTGTTCAAGCTTTAATTCAAGCCCAGGCCTCATATTATTTAATTGTTCAAATATAGAACGCCGGATTTCATCCATCTTTTCGCAAGCATTATCCGTAAAGAAATAGACCGGACAATCTGGTTGGTCGCATTCGCAGCTTTTGATCTCTTTATTTCGTTTTAACTCTACGAGCGTATCTCTTAATTTAACTACCAATTTATAGATAATAGTGAAAGTGGCCTTAATGTCCGCATCTTTAATATCGTGCCTGGGGGATATATTTTTAATTACGATACCATCTCTTAAACGATGAACGCCTGTATTTAAAACCTCGATTGTATCGGTGATCGCCTTTTCAAAATGCGGTATGTTTACCTCCCGGTAAAATGGCGTAGTAAAAGCGGGACGGTCAAAACATTGAATAAACTGGTTGATGATTTCCCGGTCGTTAGTTTTATCATCCGATTTTAAGCTGGTCAATTCCGGGAAGATTTCACCATCCACAAATCGCTTCAGCAATTCCGGCGCATCCTTACGCAACTTTTCTTCCAGTTCGACACCACTCCAAATATGTGTTTCTTTAATTGCATATTGAGCTGCATAGCTGCTGATCGCAGTCCGCATATTTGCGCTTACGCGACCGCCGCAAACGACAACAAAGCAATCAGGAATTGCGCCGATTTCAACTAATTTATCAATATCATCGGTTACTTTTTTTAAAGTCAATGAGCGATAATTGGCGCATTGATAACAATAGCTTTTACCGTTATCGGTTCCCCAAATATCCCTGCCGTCATCACTTCCGGTTTGGCCCAGCCATTCGATTTTTTCCCATGCTTTAAGTCTCGAAACATAGGCAAATGCCAGCCGTTCAAATTCGCCGCCGCTCCTGTCTTCAAAATGTATGGGTAAGACAGTCTTTTCTACCTTCAGCGAACTACTTTTTCCGGAATGCAGATAATGGATAACGCTTTCGATGGGTATTTGGCTATCTGCCTGACCGGGTTCCAATGTGATCAGA